>NZ_CP108373.1 GCF_035953295.1 Streptomyces sp. NBC_01335 | reverse complement strand
ACGAGTGCGTCGGTCTTCTGGATGGCCTGGAGGCGTGCGTCGTTGAGCAGGGGATGGCCGTCTGCGTCGCGCAGTGCGTAGGTGGCGCGGGCGGCTTCCTGTGCGGCTGGCGCGACGGCGGGCAGCAGGAGCTGCACCCGCAGGAGGGGCGCGGTGACCGCGGATCGGGTGTTGTGGCTATCGGCGCGGGCGGCGGTCCAGTCCTGGTCGCGCAGCCGAAGGTCTTCCCTGATCCACATGGCGCGTCGGTGGTCGGCCAGTGCGGAGGCCAGCTCGGTGACGGCGGTGACTGCTTCGGCCCGGCGGGCGGTGGTCTCGGTGGCGGTGCGCTGGGCGCGCTGGCTGAAGTGCTGGAGAGCGCCGGTGAGTAAGGCGCCAGCCAGGGTGCCGAGTACGGCGACGACGGCGGTGAGCATGTGGGTCTCCTGGTCTGTGAGGTGCTCGGTGGGTCCGTGCTCGGTTAGTCCTGGGTGGGCTGCGGGATGAGGCTGAGGGTGCCGTTCAGGGTCCAGCCCTTCTGCTTGAGCTGGGCCTCCACGGACTTCTTCGCGGCCTGGTCGGAGACGGCGGTCACGGTGCCGGCCATGGAGCCGCTCATCATCGGGTCGTCCAGGTTGGTGATGTTGTCCGCGTTCCAGATGTACGTGGTCATCGGGAGCGGCCGGGTCCCGAGCTGGCGCACTCCGGCCTCGTAGGTGCTGCGGGCGGTGCTGCGGGCGTTCGGGTCGCCGGTCAGGTTGGAGGCGAGGGTGCCCCAGCTCATGCCGCTCTCGCGGCAGGCGACGGTGAGGTGCCGGACGCGGCGGGTCAGGTCGTTGACGAGGTGTGCGGTGTTGCGGAGCAGGTCGGCCCGCTCGAACTCGTCCAGGGCGGCGATGTCGGCGTAGGAGTTGAGGCCGAGGGCGGTGAGCGCCTGCTCCAGGCGCCCGTTGTCGACGGCCTGGACGATGTAGCCCTGCGGGTCGTCGGAGCGGGTCCAGTCGATGGTGGTGGACTCGGTGGTGCGGGTGATGGAGACGGCCATGGTGTTCCCCTCTCAGAAGGTGTGCGTTTGCCGCACACCCATACTGTGCGCTTTCTGCACACCCATTGTCAAGGGGCTTGGGTGAACTCGCGGCCTCGTGGCCTCGTGACGTCACCAGGGGTCCGCTGCAACGTCCGTTCTGTCCGTGCGGCACGGCCTTTTACGCACGTCAGGGCCGCAACGCTTCACGCGTTGCGGCCCTGACGTGCGCCTTTTACTTCCTGCTCAGTGCCTCACCGCAGCCGCCGCAGCAACGCCTTGCGGGTCGGCTCGTGCTCCATGCCCATCCGGATCAGCTCCCGGACGACCTCGGCTTTGTCCAGTGCCCGGCGCCCGGCGTCGTCGCGGAGCTCCAGGACGAACCTGTCGATCTGCGAGGACTCCTCGGGGTCGAACCGCACGGTGGTGGGGACCGCGTCGGCGGCGGCGGGCGGCGGGCGCCGGCCGCCGCGGCTTCGCCCCGGCGGGGACTTGCGACGCCCGCGCGGCTGCTCCTGGTCGACGTCGCGCTGCTCCTGGTCGCCGTTCTGCTCCGGCTCGGTCTTCTCGCCGCGGCGGAGTTTCTTGAGCTTCTCCCAGTCGCCACTGACCCCGCCCATGTCCGGGGGCGGAGTGGGCTGCCGTGCTGCACTCATGAGGCCAGAACCGCCTTCGCCAGGTCGCGGAACCATCCCGACGCTTCACACTTCGGGTCGAACTCCAGCAGGGGCACCTTCGCCCGCCACGCCTTCCGGACGTCCGTGCGCTTCTTGATCTCCGCGATCACCGGAGGTGCCCCGAGACCGCGGAACGCCTCCAGCATGCTGCTGACGATCTCGCCGTCCCGCATGTCGAAGCGCGTCGGGATGAGGCCCAGGACGTCGATGGCGACGTCCATGTCGTCGGAGAGGATCGCGACCTGCCGTAGCAGCAGCCGCAGTGCCCGGATGCTGGAGTCCTCGGCCTCAACCGGTACCAGCAGGCCCCCGCGCCGTCCGGGCCTCTGTCGCGCGGCCATCAACGCGCACTCCGTCCCGATGCCGAGGGACGGCGGGGCGTCGATGACGCAGACGTCGTAGTCGTCCTCGAACTGGGCCAGCAGCTTCGCCAGCCGCATCTCCCGGGCGGTCGCGGCGTAGAGACCCTTGTCCAGCATGAACATGTCCATGTTGGTCGGCAGGACGTGCAGCCGGTCCCGGTAGGCGACGACCAGTTCGTGCGGGTCGCCGGTCCACTCCCCCAGGATCCAGCCCTTCATCGTCCGGTCGTCAGGGCTCTCGGTCACGCCCAGAGCCTCGGTCATGTGCCCCTGCGGGTCCCAGTCGACCAGCAGCACCCGGCGTTCGAGAACGGCAAGGGCCGCCCCCAGGTTGATGGTGTTGGCGGTCTTGCCGACACCACCCTTCTGATTCGTCATCGCGTAGATGTCCATGGGCGGCAGCGTAGAGGCTTCCTGGTGACGTCACGGCCTCACGGGGCCGGGAACCCACGAAAGGGGCTGTCGTGCCTCCCTGTCGCACCTTCTGGAGGGGCGGGGGTCGAGGGGGGTTGCCGCAGGTCAGAACGCATGACAGCTCACCTGCAACAGCGGCTGCGGCAGCACCTGCGGCAGCCGCTGCGGCAGCAGTAGGGCCCCCACCGGCTGTGCGGCGAGGGCCCTACCAGGGTGGGCCGCAAGGCCCGATCCTGGCTTCACCACCTGGCGTCGATGCCGTCCTCCAGGTCGGCCATGTTCGGCGGTTCCCGGTCGTAGTCGTCCGCGCAGTTGCAGATCCCGCCGTCGTAGGCGAAACGGTCGCAGTGGTCGGCGTGGCGGCCGGTCCGGTCCGCTTCCTGTGCCCGGAGGATCGGACCGGGGGCCGGCGCCCCGGCCGGGGTCCCCGCAAGCTCCGCGCGGATCTCGTCGAAGGTGCGACCCTCCCACCCCTCGCAGGTCTCGCAACCGCGTCCGTTGGTTCCCGGGCAGTCGTACATGTGCATCTCAGGGTCTATGTCCACGGGGGTCCTCCTGGTGGTGAGCGGCAGGGCCGGGGCCCCGTACTGCGGGGTGGGTGCGCTGGGCAACGAGCGTGTCACTGGTGTGCCTTCCTCCGGGCTTGGGCCAGCATCAGCAGCGCGGACCGCAGGCTGATGCTGAGGCTCTCCTCCTCGCGGTCGAAGCCAACGGAGGAAGCGAAGGCGCCGGCCTGCCCCGGCAACGGCATCATCGGGAACCGGGGACCGTGGAACTCCTCCGAGCTGCCGGGGAAGTCCCGCGCGTACAGAGCGAGTGCCTCGGCCACGGCCCACCCGGGGTCATCCACTCCGTCAGGCAGGAAGCCAGGGTAGATCCCGTGCTCGCGGGTGCCCCAAGCGAGGCTCAGCAGCAGCGCTGCCCGGGTCTCCGGTGCGGCGTTGTTCCAGGCGAGGGTGACCTCCTGGTCGTGCAGAGCGTCTTCGAGGAACGAGTGCCGGTCGACCGCTTCGGTCAGGGTCATGGTGACGTCGGGGATCTGCATGGCGATGCCGAGCGGGTGCCCCGCGCTGGCCATCTCGTTGAATCCGTTCATGGTTCTCCTTCTGTCGCTGGTGCTCCGATGGGGCTTCATTCTGTCGCCTGTTGGAGGTTCTACGGCGGGATTCAGTCGAACGAGTGACGTCATGGACTCGTGACGTCACGAGTCCATGAACAGGGCCCGCGCCTCGAAAGGCACGGGCCCTGGATTCGCTGGTGCCCGGTCAGTAGATGATTTCGTCCCAGGAGGACTGGCCGGTGTCGAGGTACCGGGCGAAGCCCATCTCCTTGTCGTCGTAGGCGTCGGCAAGGAGGCGGATCGCGGACTCCTCGTTGCCCTTCTCCATGTGGATCACGAACGCCTTGGCGTTGGCCCCGGTGAGAGTGCCTGAGATCGGGCCGTGCCAGATGCTGCTGGAGATGACCCAGGTTCCCTGCACCGAGAGGGTCAGCGAGGAGGGGTAGACCCGCTCCGGCTCCGGCGCCCCCTCCCCTTCTTCAGCGCCGCCGCCCTCTCCGCCACCTCCCCCGCCGCCGGTCGTGGGCGGCGACGGCGGGGAGGCAGGCGGCTCGGCCGGCGGCGCGGGCTCTGCGGGAGGAGTCTCCGGCGCCACCTTCTGCTTGCTCCGACCGAACAGCCGCGACAGGAATCCGCCGCTCTTCTTCTCCGCCGGTGCCGACGGTTCGGCGGAGGGCTGAGGCTCCGGCGACGGAGCTGGGGCCGGAGCCGGGGTGCTCTCGGACCGGTCCTTGTCCCTGCCGAACTTCCACCACTTGCCCACGTCAGCCCTCCTGCTTCTTCTGCGCTGCGAGGTACTCGCGCATCACGGTGTGGGCGTTGTCGCCCCGGTGATCGACGGAGTCGCTCAGGCGTCCGGCCACCTCTGCCATCGGGATCACGCCCTCCGAACTCCAGGTGCCCGACGTCGTGCCCAGCCGCATGGCGGTCGGCTTGGCCTGAGCCGGGTCGGCGTGGTCACTGGTGTAGGTGGCCGCGTCCACATACAGGGAGAGCGGGAAGCGCCCGTCCTGCACCGCGTACTTGTGCAGAGCCCGGAAGGTGTTCGCGTTGGCCAGCGCCATGATGGCCTTGGCCCAGTCGGGCCTCCAGTAGATGTCCCGCTCGTACACGTCGCCGGTCTCGTGGTCGAACCGGGGGTCGTTGCGCCCGAGGTAGCCGCGGAACGACTGGTAGAGCCGCCCGTGGATGCCCTTGACCCACCGGGCGCCGGGACGGCCCTCGCCCTGGCAGCGCATCACGTACCGCCGCATCCGCAGGAGCTTCTCGTACATGCCGGTCAGCGCCCGCTTCGACGTCTCCCAGACGTACGCCTCCACGATCTCCATGCTGGGCGCCCAGTCGGGGAACAGCTCCACCAGCAGATCCACGTCGGGGTTGAACAGCCAGAACCCGCCCTCGGCCGCCGGCCGGAACGTCAGGGGCGGCAGTCCCTCGAACACGCCGCGGTCGATCCCGCCCGGGACCGACGCGATCCGCCAGGCCCCGGCCTTGAGCCGGTCGTACTCCCGTCCCTGCGGGTAGTGCGTCGGGTCACCGATCCCCAGCACCACCGAGTTGAACGCGGGCAGCCACGCCGCGACCCGGTCGAACTTGTGCAGGTAGGTCTCCTGCTCCTCGGCGAGGTTCGGCACCCGCGCCCACTGCGGCGCGACCATCGTCGGTGCGCCCAGCGGTTCTGCGAGCGGCCCCGACCAACGCTGGAACCGCGCGGGCCCGTCGCCCTGGTGGTCCTCCTTCTTCGCCATCGCCCGGACCATCGGGGAGACGACGTCGTCCCGGTCGAGTCCACCCGCGAAGTCCTCGGCCGTCTTGTTCGGGCCGAGGTAGAAGGGCACCACGCGCGGCCGGTCGGACGGGCCGTGCTCGGTGGACAGCAGGTAGATCATGAGCGCGTCCAGCATCACGGCGGCGGACTCGGCGCCGCCGAACCCGCCCCGGCCGGGAAGCCCGAGCTTGTCGAACCGGCTCTCGTACGCGGGGATCGCCACGTTCAGGCGCCCCTCCGGCGTCGTGAGGGTCATCCAGCAGGAGACGCCGGACTCGGGCTGCATCTTCGTGATCGCGTCGCCCGGTACACCCCACTCGCACGCGGCCGGCGCCTGCGGTCCACCCTCCTTGCGCGGGTTGAACGCGGGCAGTTCGAGTGCGTCGAGCATGTCGTTGTGGAGGTAGAGCGTCTTCAGCCCGTACGCCGCCATCAGCTCCGGCACGTCGTTGACCGACGTCGGCCGCCGCACGCCCCGGACCGGCTGGCAGTTGGGCAGGTAGAGCCCGTCCGCGCCCAGCACACCGAGCCGCAGCGCGTCCCGCGTCCGCCACACCGAGGAGCCGCGCGCCTCAAGGTCGGCCCACTCCTGGTCGGTCACGGCGGGCACCGGCTCCGGGTAGGGGACGAACGGGGCCGTGGTCGGCTTGGGCGGTGTGACCAGGACCGTAGACGTGTTCGTGACGTCGTGAGCCCGCGAGTCCGTGGCCCCATCAACCGCAGTGGCCGGAGAGGCGAGGGCCCGGGCACGCTCCAGTGCTGCCTCCTCGGCCCGCGCGATCGGAGAGTCGTCGGCCGGGGCCGGTGCGACGTCGTGGACAACCTTCTCGTCGGTCGGGTCCCACGCTTCGCGGCCCGCATCGACGTTGAAGATGTAGACCATGTCCTGCACCCGCTGACGGAGCTTGACGGACGGCGGCTTCGACTTGAACCCCCGCGTCTGAGTGACCCGCAGGATGCCCCGGCGCTTCAGCTCACCGAGCCCGGGGGCGAGCACGACTCCACCCTCCAGGCCCATGCGCTTGAGCGCTTCACCGTAGACATGCAGCTCGGTCGCACCGGTCTTGCTGTTCTTGTACCAGTAGCCCAGGACGTCCCGCGGCTTGTACTCGGCTTCGTCGGAATCGGTGATCAGGGTGTGCTCGGTCAGCCACATCGCCGGGTGCATGGCGATGGCGCCGGCCACCAGCTCCCACACGCTCTGCCCCGGGCTCACGTTGTTCACGGCCGCCGTGTCAGTCACGCGCGGCAGCTCGGTGCGCGCGTCCTCGAACGCCGCCTCGCCCATCTGCGGCAGGCCCAGCAGCTCCCCGATCATGTAGCCGCCCACCACCCACTGGGACAGGGTCCGAGCGAGGGTGAACGGGATACCGCTGTCAGCGGTGCTGAGCCGCTTGGTGATCTGGTCGTGCAGCTCCCGCCACCCTTTGATGCGTTCGGCGGTGAACATCTCTGCCCGCTCGGCCCAGACCAGGGGCCAGCCGTGGTACTGCGTGGACAGCGCGACCGCCTCGTCGGAGGAGGCGGCGTCCGCGAAGAACGGCTCGTGCAGCTCGATCACCCGGGAGGCGAACGACTCCGGCTGCCCGGGCACCATCAGCGACTCGTTGGCCGAGACGCACAGCATCGAGCGGAAGGTCCCGACGCTGGAACGCAGCGCGCCGGACTGGTCGAGTCGGTCGCGGCGGGCACCGCCCAGGACTCGGCTCACCAGGGCCTGGATCTCCTTCAGCGTGAGTCCGCCGGAGGACAGCTCCTCTCGGGTCATCGGCAGGTACCGGGCCTGGATGAGCTGTTCGGGCAACGCGTGGGCGGTGGTGTTGAGCGCGCCGAAGATCTTGTACGTCTCGGTCGGGTTGCCCATCGTCCCGGCCTGGACCTTCTGGAGCGTGGACTTGCCCATCTGGCCCGAGCCGTACAGCACCAGGACGTGCGTGTGAATCGACCGGAGCGAGGAGGTGAGCGGAGCTGCGAAGAACGCTGACAAGCCCAGCGTCGTACGCGGTGCGGCCATCGCGAGTTCCGCGATCCGGCGCCACGCGACCAGGGCCGCGTCTTCGTCCGGGTCGCCCGTGCGCATGTAGCCGAGATCCTGGGAGTCGGGGCCGGGCAGGACCAGGCCCCCGTCCTTGTTCTTGATGGGGATGGACGGCATCTCCGGCGCCTCGCGCACGTCCATGGACATGACCTTCGCGTACGCCTGGCACTCGTCCCGCGACACCGGCCGGTCCAGCCCGACGACGTCCGCCCAGGACCCGTCCAAGATCTGGTGGGCCTGGACGATCCGGGCGCCCTCCTCGGTCTCCAGAAGGAAGGCGATCTTCGTGTGCCGCCGGTCGCTGTCCCGGTAGGTGATCTTCCCGAGCACCGGCGGCACACAGCCGATCGGGAGCGCGGGAGCGTTCTGCCCGGAGCGGTGAAGGATCATCCGATCGGCCGTGCGAAACAGCCACCCGGCCTTCATGCCGGGGATCGGCTGCGTCTGCGGGACGACTCCGCCCCGGGTGAGAGTCGAGACCGTCCCGCCTGATCCCTGCTCCGGGATCACCGCAGACTCCTGTGTCTGCGGGCTCTGCTCGTGTTGGCTCACGTGCGCCCTTTCGGGGCCCACTGCACGAGTGATCGACAGAGGGGGAGGAGAAATCTCCCCCGCCCTGCCTTACACTCGACAGCAGACCTCTGGTTGGTCGCCGCGTAGCTCCTCTTCCGGGACTTCGACTCGCGGTCAGGCTTCGAACCCTGACCGAGAGCCCGGATTGGAGCTCGCGGCTTTTTTGCGTTTAAGGATCTTGATCGTGCTTCCGTGAAGCTTACGCCCGGTAGCGGACATCCCTACGCGCGGTAGGGACACCACATGCTCAGCCGTCGATTTCGTACTCGTACACAGAGCGACGTCCGGACTGGCTGATGCTGATCCCGTACTCGACCACGACGTTCTCGCCGTCCTTGAGGGTCGTGATCGACTCCTTCAGGGCCGCAGGCAAGGTCAGGCCGAGGAGAGTTGCGTCCTCCTCGGTGGCCAGCCGAGTGTCGAGCGAGTCGCTGCCGTACACGGCCCGCCGTCCAGTTCGGTTCTCCAGGTAGGCCCAGCTCCCTTCCGGGATGCGCTCCGCCTCCAGCAAACGCGGAGCCGCTTCCGCGAACTCGCCGTCGTACCAGCTCGTCGAGGCGCTCACGGCTTGGTCGTCCTTGTTGTAGGTGACCCGAACGCGCTTGATCGCGGGGGCTCCCTGCTCGATGTTGAGGGCGGCAGCTACCTCGTCGGGCGCCGGCACCAGCTCCGCGCTGACGATCCTCGCGTACTCCCCGGGGGTGTAGATCCGGCCGCTCCGGCGTACAGCTGCGGCGCGGTCGCGCCCGGTGTGGTGAACCTTGGTGGTGGCCTCGCGGACCCGGGTGCCGACGCCCTGGACACTTTCGGCCAGCCCTTCAGCCTTGAGTGCCGTCAGGACCTTCTGGGCCGTTACGCGAGAGATGCCCCATTCCTTTGCCAGTTCACGGTCCGAGGAAATCATGTCTCCCGGGCGCAATTCCCCCGACTCGATCTGGGCTCGGATGTGGGCGATGACCTGCATGTAGGGCGGTAGCGGTCGCTCGATGACAGGCATGACGTCTCCTTCGCTCGGTGGGTGTTCGAGATCAGGCTAGCCCATGGACCCCTTGAGGACTAGCGGCTAGGCCACTTGGCGGCCAGCCTTGACAACGGCTAGCGGCTAGGCCACCTTTATCCCACGGAAACACGACGGCCCCAGCCCGGTATCTCACCTCCGGACTGGGGCCTGAGACCGAACCCGTTCTGAAGCACCAGAAGGGAGCGATCCTCCATGGATCGTATCGACGTCCAGCCGCTCACCGCGGCTTCTGCGGACCGGCTCGACCGGCTGTTCCGCCTCTACAACTCCCGCCTCCTCGGCTACGCCGTGTCCCGCACCCGGGACCACGCCGCCGCCGAGGACGTCGTCTCCGAGACGTGGCTCCGCGCCGCACTCTCCCTCCACCAGCTCCGCGCCGACGACGAGTCGGCCTACGGCTGGCTCCGCTCGATCGCCTTCCGCGCGGCCGTTGACCGCTACCGGCCCCGCCATGCGAGCGAGACCCCCGAGGACTTCACCGACGTCCTCACCTCCCGCGCCCTCCCGCCGGCCCCGGCCGCCGACGACTCCAGCGACCTCCTCGCGCTCGCGGACCTCTCGGCAGTCCAGAGCACGGCGCTCAGGCTCGCGGCCCAGGGCCTCACCCACCGTGCCATCGCCGCCCGCATGGGCCGGTCGCGCGGCGCGGTCTACACCCACCTCCACCGTGGCGCCCGCCGCCTCCGCTCCTCCATGACGCTGGCCGGGTGATCGCCGTGATCTCTCTGCTCGCCGTGTTGCGGCACCTGTGGCAGTGCTCCGGCTGCGGGGCGTGGATCAGCTCCCCGACCAACCCCGGCCAGTGCGGCGAGTGCTCGAAGTGATCGAGACACCCGCCGACGACGCCGCCCGGTCCTCCCGGCTCCTGCACCACCTGCGCGACGCGGTCTCCGACTTCCCGCTCGACCAGTTCGAGCGGGTGGTCCTGGAGGGCGCCGTCCCCCCGCAGGGCTCGACCTATCCGCCCGCCGGCCACACCTATCCCCGTAAGGGAGACGCATGAACACCAGGAAGATCGACCGCGAGATCGCCGCCGCGAAGGCGAAGCTGGAACGGCTCCAGGACCAGGACTCGACCGCGCTCCCCGTGGGCGACCAGGCCAAGCTCGCCGGGCTCGCCGGTTTCGCGCTCGCCAAGGCGACCCGCCTCAAGAGCTCCCCGGCCGCCGAGCGCGCCGCCGGGAAGATCTGGTCCGGCGCCATCGAGCGGGCCGCGGCCGACGTCAACGTGCTGGAGTCCGAGCGCCAGCAGGCGGTCGCCCAGGAGGCCGCCGACCGCCGCAGCAAGAAGAAGTCGGGCGGGTGGTTCTGATGCCGCCGACCCTGGCCCGCCTCCTGGTCGCGGTCCTCACCCGCTCCTCTCTCGCCGCCGGCCTTCTCGTGGAAGTCCTCACGATCACGGTCACCAGCCGTCTCGGCTCCGACTCGCTTCTGACTGAGGCGGCCTCGTTCCTGGCCGGGTTCGGGTCGGCCGTGGTGACCATGCGGCTCTGGGGCGTGAGCCGGTTCTGGGGCTTCACCCCGCAGGAGTGGTGCTGTGGCCTCGCTCTCCGGGTGATCCTCACCCCGACCCGCCCGTTGATCCGCCGGAGCTTCAAGCCCCCCTTCTGAACAGCGCACCGCCCCGCTCCTGGCGTCGTGGGCTCACGAGTCCACGACGCCACCAAAGCCCAGTGACCAGCACAGGAGGTGACCAGATGAGGTTCTTCGACCCGACCGGCGACGAGTACGGCATCCCGACCTTCCCGCGTCGGCTGGCCCCCGAGGGCCTCGCCACCCGCCGCCAACTCCGGGCCCAGGGCCTCCGGCCGAACGGCCAGGACGTCGTCGCCCAGGTCCTCTGGTACGGCCGCCGCGACCCGCTCACCCGGGTCCGCCCCGTCCGCGCCGCCTACCTCTACCGCATCGACCTGGCCGCCCCGGTCCGCCCGATGACCCCGGGCCGGACCCGCGCGGTGGCCGCCATGATGCGCGCCCGCCGGACCTGTCCGCTCTGTGCGGTCACCTTCTCCTACGTCATCCCGACGTCCCTGGGCTGCTGCCCGGGATGCGCCGACCCGTCGACCGCGCTCGCGGCCTGAGAGGACCAGACACATGAACCCCGAACTCCCCCAGCAGCGGCAGTACCTCCCGCAGTCGTTCCCCACCCAGGCCGCCCCGGTCGCGCACCACCGGCCGCCGGCCGTCGAGTACCGCGACGGCGTGCCGTACCACTACACGATCGGCCAGCCGCAGCCCATCGTTGTCCAGCTCCCCGAGCAGTCGTCCATGAGCCCCGCCCAGCGCGAGCTGGTCGTCAACGTCGTCCTCCTCCTGGTCGTCGCCGTCGTGCTGTGCGGCTGCACCACCGGCCTGGTCGTCATCTGCGGCGGCACCCTCATGGGCCTGATCGGCGTCGTCGGTGCGAACGCCGTCCCGATCGGAATCACGGCCGTCGGTGCCGTCGTCGCGGTCGGCTGGCTCGTCACCAAGCTCAAGGGCCTCACGGCCCCGGAATCGAAGAAGAAGTAGCTCCCACCTGCGTCGGAACTCCACTGGTGACGCCACGAACCCGCGAGCTCGTGGCGTCACCAAACCGAAAGGAACCCCGTGAACACCAAGACCACCGCCCCCGTCATCGACGTCGAGGTCGAGGACGACACCGAGGACGTCCGCCCGATGCGCAAGCTCACCACGATGCAGCGGGCCGTGCTCGTCATGGCCATCGTGCCGATGATCGCGGTCGGCATCGCCGGTGGCGTCGGCACGTACAACAACATCAGCGGGAAGTACGGCGAGGGCACGGCGATCGGCGCACTCGCGGCCGGTGAGGGCGCGACCGCGGTTCTCGCCCTGGTCCTTCTCGTCACCACGCTCCTCGGGCAGTCGGCCCCGGCGCTCGTCCGCGCCGGACTCTGGGCGCTGCCGGCCGCCGCAGCCGCCATGGGCGCGACCGCCGCGAAGGACCTCGGACAGGCCCTGGTCTATGGCCTCACCCCGATGGCCATCACCGCGTCCGCCGAGGGCATCGCGTTCCTGTCCCGCCGCGTCGTCGTCCACCAGGAGGGCCGCGACATCGAGGCGGAGGCCCGAGCCGCCGTCATCGTCCGCGACCTTGCCTACCACCGGGCCCGCGCCGCGTCGCACCCGTCCGACCGCGTCCGCAAGGCGTCCGTCAAGAAGTCCTGGAAGCTCGCCCGGAAGGTCGGCAGCGGCGACGTCCGTCTCGGCGCCGACCTGATGGACATCCAGCGCGAGCGGATCGGCGCGGGCGCCAACGACGCCCTGGCGCAGATGTTCGGCACCATGTCCGACCTCCCGGCTCTGACGTCCGCGAGCACCCGGCCCGCTCTCCTCGCCGCATCCGCTGATGACGTCGTGGACTCACGAGCTCAGGAGTCCACTATCCCTGCGGATGGGAACGGACGTCCGACCGGCACGGGCTCTGACCAGGCAGAAGAGGTCCGGAACGTCCGCCCGGATCTCCAGGTCGTCCGCACCGAGCCGAAGAAGAAGCGGTCCATTCGCGCAGACGTCTTCGGGATGGTCGCGGAAGGGGTCCAGGACGTCCGCACGGTGCTCGACGCCATCGCCACCCGCCACAACCGCGACGCCGACGACCCCGCCACGAAGTCCACGGTCACCAAGTACTTCCGCGAGGCCAAGGCGGACGCCCAGCAGGCCGAGGCGGACGCCCAGGCCGAGGAGTCCGCGCCGATCGGCCAGTACCTCTGACCCGAGAAAGTACCGGCCGCGCTGTCACACGGCCACGGCTCGCCGCACTTCTACGGGCACTACGCGGACTCCGTCCACAGGACGAAGTCCGCACGGTGTCAGACCCACTCGAAAAGATCAGGATTCGGTACCGCCCGGCAGGTTCTCCTGCCAGAGATTCATCACCTGCCGGGCGGCCGGATCCCTCCAGCACGAAGACCGAGGGGATTCCCGTGCACAGCATGACCGCCGCGCTCGCGGCCCACACCAGCACACCACCCGACCCGGGCGCCGAAAACGGCGGCAGGGTCGCCGACGCGTTCGCCACCGCCTGGAACTGGGGCGCGGCCACCCTGCCCGGCGGGAACATCACCATGCTCGGCATCCTCCTGGTCCTGGGCATGATGGCTGACCAGGCCAGCAAGAAGAAGAAGGGCACCGCCAAGACCTCCGGCAAGGGCTTCTTCGCTGGCCTGGTCAGCTGCGTCAAGGCCCTCTGGGGCGGCCTGGTGGCCCTCTTCAAGGCGGTCTGGGCCGTCGCCCGGTTCTACGGCGGCCGGGAGCTCCGGGGCGGCGCCCGGACGAACGCCACCGTCCTCAAGGCGGGCACCCGCAGCCTCCGGACCGAGACCACGAGCGCGCCGGCCGAGATGGGCTCCGTGGCCTTCGCCCCGCCGCGCGTGAGCCTGGTGAAGAAGCCTCAGCCTCGGCCCTGGGCACGCGACGCCGCACGCTGGCTCGCCACGTACCGCGGCAAGGGCGCGGCAGCCCTGGACCGGACCGTGCGCATCGTCCTGTGGTGCGTCCGCCGCGTCCAGTGGTGCGTCAAGGTCGCCCGCGCCACCGCGCCGATCGTGCGCACCCTGATCTGGGCGGTCCGCAGGTGGCACTACCTGCCGTACGCCCTGCGCGGCCTGGCCCGCGTCGCCCTCACCGCAGCCGCTCTCGGCCTCCTGGTCCCGGCCTGGCGCGTCTCCACCATCGTCGCCCTGGCCGTCGCCCTGATTGCCTCCTGCGTCCTCGCCCACCGCCACCAGCCCAAGAAGCCGGGCGACGACGCCGTCTATGGCCCCCGGATCTGGGTCATCCTCCGCGCCGACCTGGGCCTGCCCGAGGAAGAGCCCCGCCAGAACTGGCTCCAGCTCCCCGAGTCCCTCGCGGCCCCGGACGCCCGGATCGTCGTACGGCTCCCCTGGTCCTGGCGCGGCGGCGAGATGGACCGACAGAACCTGTCCGCCCTCATCAACAGCCGCGTCCCGGGGGAGTGGGTCGCCCGGATCAGCACCACCGGCGAGACCTACACCGCCGTCTACACCCACAAGCCCGCGCCCAAGCCGCCGGCCCCCGCGCCGGAGCCCCCGGCCGCGGTCAACATCTGGGACGCCAAGGTGCAGGCGATCCTGGCCTCTCTGGGCCCGGACGACTTCTACCTCGGGCAGGACACATTCGACCGGCCGATCATCCAGAAGATGGCCGACGAGCAGAACTCCTGGGCCCTCTCGGTCGGCTCCGGAGGCGGCAAGTCGGCGTTCCTCCAGTGGCTTGCCGTACAGATGCTGATGAAGAGCGGAACCATCATCGTGATCGACCCGAAGATGGTCTCTCTGACGCCCCTCATCGGAATTGAAGGCGTCCACGAATACATCAACCCGCGCGCCCCGAAAGATATGCGCGCCGTACTCGTGTGGGTCGCCGAAGTCCTCGCCGCACGGAATTACGAGAAGAAGAACAAGCTGCGGACTAATTTCCCGCCGCTCTACATCTTCCTCGAAGAGGCAAATCACCTCGCGGACATCCTCAAAGAGCAGCACTCGGCCGATAAGCAGAGCGGTGAATCAGCCGCTGACCCGGTCTGGCGGGACGTCGCTTCCATTCTCCGCCTGGGCCGTGAAGTGAACGTCCACATCATCGCCGTATTCCAGGACTTCAAAGACAACCAATTCGGCGGAGTCTCCCTCACTCCGCTTTTCCCGCTTAAGCTCGTCGGCAGCTACACAGAAAACCAGTGGAAGCGCATCATGGGCGCTCGCGCAGAAATGCCGACCATCCAGAAAAAGGCGGGCCGAATGGTCCTCGCGCTGGACAACGGAGACATCACCCGAATCCAGACCCCCTACGCCCCGTGGGACCCCGAACTCACCAAGGACGAGAACCAGCGGCAGGCGTACAAGCTCCTCACGGCCTACTACAAGGAGCTGCGCGCCACCCACGCCCGCAGCGAGGAGGCGCTCTACATGCCCCCGCCGGAGCCCTCCGAGGAGAAGCCGCCGACCTTCATCAGGGCCCTGTCACGTGACGAGAGCCCCGAGGGCCGAAACGGGGGTCTGGAGGGGGTGCCCGGAGGCGAAACCGCAGGTGGGCCGTCACACGAACAGGGCGTTGTGACGCTCGCAGACGGCTCTGTGATGGCCTCGCGTGACCACCTGCGCCTGGTGCCCAGCCAGGGTGGCCGAGGCGCCCAGGAGGCAGCCGCGGACCCGCTCGCCCGGCCCGAGCTGCTGCCCCTCGCCGAGATCTCCCGCCGCCTGGAGGGCGTGGCCGGCATCCCGAAGGAGGCCACCGTCCGGGCCCACAGCACCCGCCGCGACGACTTCCCCGAACCCACCGTCATCAACGGAAAGAAGCTGTTCACCGAGGGCCAGATCAGGGCCTACTACGAGCAGAAGGAAAAGCAGGCGTAGCGGGGCGGAAGTACCGGTACGCGCGTCCGGTGCTCCTGACCAGCAAAAACGCAGGATCGGCCCCCTCTCCGGAGGGGGCTTTTCCGTGCCTGGAGACAGGCCAAAAACCCAATCGCTACACAGAGAATCGACGTGATGCATTCTGTGAAACAAGGCGAATAAGGGGTAATGGAGGGGCGAAGTTGCGAATTGCGAGCATCGAAAAAAGGGGCCGATACGCGAATTGAATTAGGGCTTCAATAAAGGGATAGAATGCGTCCGGGTGAATTCGATGCCAGCGTCTAGAGTTGCATCGAATCCCCGAAGCGCAACGCGCGAGGTTTATTGGATTTGAATTGTGATTGCCTCTTGATAAGCGGCCAAAAAGTCGAGGATAAAGAGGTCCGAAAGGTGCGAAGCACCTTTCTTTG
>NZ_CP108372.1 GCF_035953295.1 Streptomyces sp. NBC_01335 | reverse complement strand
CATATTCACTCGCCTGGGGGCGCGAACGCGTCGATCAGACGTAGCAGCTGTTCCCGCTGATCCTCAGTCAGTCTGCTCGCCCGCCGTACGAGTGCCGACGCCTCGCCGCTCTCCGCCCACACACGTTCGATGCCGAAGAACTGGGCACTGGCCGCATCCTGGAGCTTCCCCAGGGGTAGGCCGGTCGCGGCCCCGAGTGCCCGCAGCTGTGGAAGGCGGGGTGGAATCACCCTTTCGCCGGTCTCCAGTCGGTGCGTCCACCCGCTCTTCACCTGAACGCCCGTCACGGGGTCGATGCTGCGCGCCTGGAATTCGGCCAGGCTCAGCCCCAACTCCGCCCTCCGTCCGCGAATCAGGTCTGCGAACTCCGTCGTCTCGACGTCGGCTTCCGCCCCGTTCTCGATCATGACACTCATCCTGTCGCTCCAGTGCGTGGCTGTTCAGGGTGATCACTCGCGTGCAGCCCCATCTCACCATGTCGCAACCGGGGGCCATCGTGCGACCTGAACGGATTGTTCAGGCAATGACACGGATGCGCTAGGGCGCAAACGGGGCGCAGGGCCGAACGCCGCGCCTGATTTTCAACTATCTGGACAGTTCGTTCAGGTCATGCAATGCTCGGTGCGTTCAGAAAAATGAACGGCACACTCAGCGAGGTGAACATGAGCGAGGCACCCATGTGCCGCATCTACGACCGTGAGCTCCTGGCGCGGCTGATGAAGCGGACCGGAACGGGGGCGCGGCTCACGACCCGCGACCTCGCCAAGGTCGCCGCTGTCCCCCACGGCACCGTTGGCGGCCTGCTCTCCGGCACGCAGCGGTTCATCGCCCGGGAGAAGGCCCAGCGCATCGCCGCCGCGATCGGCGTCGACCTCCTGGTCGTCTTCGTCCCGTGCGAGCGCGCTGGCCGCGTCTTCATCGACGCTGCCAAGGCGCGCCAGGCGGTGACGGCATGAGCGCCAAGACCACCGCAGCACTGACCGAGAACGAGGTTCTCGCGCTCCCCGCCATGGCCACCGCCGAGCAGGCATTCGCAGCCCTCGGTATCGGCCGGGACCTCGGCTACCGGCTCATCAAGGAGGCCGAATTCCCCGTGCCCGTCGTCCCGCTCGGCCGCACGTACCGAGTCCGGCGGCGTGACCTCCTGGCCTTCCTCGGCCTGGGAAACAGCGATGCCGCCAGGGGTGGAGCCCTGACGGCATCGAGCGAACGCAACAACGAAACAGCCGCGAAGCAGATCGGAAGCGCTCGATGACCACTGTACGAGAGGGCACTGACAGCCCGCAGGCGTACAGCGCCACCTCGGCGGCCGGGGGCACGTCCCCCGGCCGCCGGGCCCCGGCCCGACGGCACGTAGTCGCCGCCCTCTTCGTCGACTTCGGCAACGACCGCGGCCCCAAAGAGACGCACCGCCCGCCCCGCGCCCGCTACGAGTGCGTCCCCTGCGACTACCGCAGCGAGATCGTCACCGGCGCGGCAGCCGTCGCAGCCTTCAACACCACCGCCCCCGAAGCCCACCGAGCTGTCTGCCCCGCACGCCAGGAGAACCACCAGTGACTGATGCGCAGACTCCCGACATGCGGGCCGCCGCCCGCGAGCTGCACAACGCCGGGCTGTGTGTGCTCCCCATCAAGGCCGACGGCACCAAGGCCCCGGCCGTCCGCTCCTGGACCCCGTACAAGGTGACCCGCTCCACCCCGGCTGAGCACGACGCGTGGTTCCCCGAGGGCAGCGCTGCGGGCATCGCCGTCGTGTACGGCGCAGTGTCCGGCGGCGTCGAGATGATCGAGTTCGAGGGCACCGCCATCGAGGAGGGCCTCCTCGACGACGTCACCGAGATCATGGCGGCCTCCGGACTCGGCCAGGAGTGGCAGGCCATCCTCACCGGGTGGGCCAGCGAATCCCCGTCCGGCGGCCGGCACTTCCGTGTCCGCCCCGATGGCGCGCCCGTGCGCGGCAACACCAAGCTGGCATCACGGCTCGCTCGTCCAGAGGAGTACACCCCGGAGGAGAAGCAGCGCCTGGCCGAGAAGCCGGGCGCCCGCGTCATCCGCGTCCAGATCGAGACGCGCGGCGAAGGCGGGTACGGCCTGGTCGAGCCGAGCTCCGGCACGGTGCACGCCACCGGCCGCCCCTACCTGCATATCGAGGGCGGGCCCGACACCATCCCCACCATCGCCGGTGACGTCCTGGACGCCATCCACGAGGTGTGCCGGATGGTCGACGCCCTGCCGGTCCCCGAGGCGCCGAAGACCGCGCCGCGCCTGCAGCCGCTCCCCGACGGAGGGATGCGGCCCGGCGACGACTTCGAGGCCCGCGCCGACTGGTCCGAGATCCTCGCCGGGATCTTCAAGCCGGTCACCACGCGCGGCGGCGCCACGTACTGGGCGTGGGCCGACGGCCAGGGCGGGGTGAAAGCAACTACCGGCCGTGGTGACGCGGACCGCCTGTTCGTCTTCACCACCAGCTCCGACTTCCTGCCGGAGGTGCCCTACAGCAAGTTCGGCGCCTACGCGCTGCTGGAGCACGGTGGCAACCACAAGGCCGCGGCGGCCGAGCTCCGCCGCCGCGGCTTCGGCTCCGAACCTGCCCGGCGTCGGCTGGCTCCGGCCCCGGCGCCGGGCGGCCCATTCAGCGATGGGTCCGCAGCACTCGACCCCGACACCGCTCCCGAGCACGGCCACACCCCGCCGGACCTCCAAGTCGTTCCGGCGGCCCGCCCGACTCTCGACATCACCATCGAGGCGGACGCCATCGACGGAGTGCTCGACCTCATGCGGACTGGGCAGCTGCCCGACCTCTATAAGCGCTCCGGCGGTCCGTGCTGGGTCCACCAGGACGACAGCGGCTCCCCTGAGGTGAAGACGTTGGGCACGGACAACCTGCGCGCCTACCTCGCGGACCAGCTGAGCAGCTACACCGTGCGCGTCGACCCGAAGACGGAGATCGAGAAGGAGGAGCGCGAACTCCTCATGCCGAAGACGTGCGGCACCATCCTCGGCCGGAAGGACTGGCCGCTGCCCCCGCTCCGGGGCATCGTCACCTCTCCTGTGGTCCGGGCCGATGGCTCCCTGCTCCAGGCGCCTGGGTACGACGCGGCGACAGGGCTGTACCTCCACCCCCGCGTCGCGCTCCGGCGCCTGCGGGCGGAGGTCACTGCGGACTCGCTCGCCAGGGCCAAGGACATCGTGCTGCACCAGATGCTGGCCGACTTCCCGTGGGAGAAGCTCGCCCACCGGGCGCACTTCCTCGGCGCGCTGCTGACCCCGATCCTGCGCCCGTACTTCCACGGGCCCACCCCGATGGTCATCGTGTCGTCGACCTCAGCCGGGTCCGGGAAGACCCTGCTGAAGGACATCTTCAAGTACGCCTACGGCAGCTCAGACACGCCGTGGCCGGAGAACGACACCGAGCTCAGGAAGTCGATCACGACCCAGCTGTACACCACGGGCCAGCCGGTCATCGTCCTCGACAACCTGCCCAACGGGTACACGATCAAGTCGCCGGTGCTGTCCGCGCTGCTGACCACCGAGACATGGGGCGACCGGGTCCTCGGGGCCAGCTCGGCCGTCAGCATGCCGAACGACCGGCTGTGGATCCTCACCGGGAACGGGCTGCAGACCGGCGGGGACAACGGGCGGCGCGCCCTCTGGGTACGCCTCAACCCGAACGTCCCCGACCCCGACCAGCGCGACGGGTTCAAGGTCGGCGACCTCCGGCCCTGGCTCCGGGCAAACGCGTCCACGGTCGTGGCCGCTCTGGTGACCATGGTCCGGGCATGGGTGGCCGCCGGGGCCCCCACGGTCCGCACCCGCATGGGCGACTACTCCGAGTGGGCCAGCATGCTGGCCGGCCTCCTCGACTTCCTCGGCGTCCCCGGCTGGCTGACCGACCGGGCCGACGCCATGCGACAGGACAGCGAAACCGCCGAGTGGGCCGCCTTCCTCATCGCCTGGCGTGAGCGGTTCGGCGACGAGATCATCACGGCCGGGGCCGCGGGCAGCACTCTGGCCGAGCACGCGCCACGCCACCCGAAGACGGGCGAGCTGCCCAGCGCGAACGTGCTGGGCGGCTGGCTCAAGGCCCGGGACGGCCGGTTCTTCGGCGACCTCCGGATCATCCGCGTGTGGGACTCGCACCGCTGCTCGAACCGCTGGCGCGTCGAGGCGCACGAGCGCGCCGGGGCCGGGCAGTGACGACCCCGCGCGATGCAGGGACCGCAGGGACCCAGCAGGGACCCGTGCAGGGAGCTGACCGGCTCCCTGCACGGCCCCTGGCCTGCACGCCTGCCGGGAGGCAGGGAGTTGCAGGAACACGGGCCCACATCCCTTACACCGCGCGCATCACACACACATCGCACAACACACATGCCTCTGCATGTGATGCGAAGTCCAGCGGCTCCCTCACTGCACAGACCTATGAGTTTCTCCCTGCAAGTCCCTGCGTCCCTGCAAAACCACAGGCCAGAGCGCCACGCCAGCGCTCCGCAGGTCCCTGCACCCCTCCCTGCGGCTCCCTGCAGTCCCTGCAAAGCCCCTGCACTCACGAGGTGACCCGAGTGAACGCCTTCACCCCGCGCCCGTACCAGACCGCCGCTATCCAGGCCCTCACCGCCGGATGGGCTGGCCCGAACAACCGCCTCGCCATCGTCCTGCCGACCGGCGGCGGTAAGACCGTGGTGTTCGCGAACCTGATCGCCCAGATGCGCGGGCAGCTCGGCCGCAAGCGGGCGCTGGTCATCGCCCACCGAGAGGAGCTCATCGAGCAGGCCGCCGCGAAGATCCGCGCCGTCTGCCCGGACTTGAAGGTCGGCATCGTCAAGGCCGAGCGCAACCACCACCGCGTCATGGACGTGATCGTGGCGTCCGTCCAGACGCTGGCCGTGAAGCGCCGGCGCGAGCAGATCCAGGACATCGGCCTGGTGATCGTGGACGAATGCCACCACGCTGCCGCCTCTACGTACCGCACGGTCTTGGAGCACTTCGGAGCCTGGCGCGGCATCCCCGTTGCCGGGTTCACCGCGACCATGACCCGCTCCGACGGCGGCTTGGGCGACGTCTGGCAGGACGTCGTCTTCACCCTCGACATCCTGGAGATGATCGGCGACGGCTACCTGTGCGACGTCCGCGGGAAGCGCGTCACGGTTCAGGGCCTCGACCTCGACAAGGTCAAGACCCGCAACGGCGACCTGATGGACGGACAACTGGGGCAGGCCCTCGACGACTCCGGCGCGGCTGGCACCATCGCCGCCGCTTACGTCCAGCACGCTGCCGACCGTCCCGGCGTGGTGTTCACCCCGACCGTGGCGACCGCCCAGTCCATGGCCGCCGCGTTCACCGAGGCCGGGATCACCACCGCCGCGATCTGGGGCGACATGCCGCGCGACCAGCGTGCCACCGAGCTGGCCCGGTACAAGAGCGGCGCCGTGCAGGTCCTCACGAACTGCATGGTGCTCACCGAGGGGTTCGACGCCCCGCACACCTCCTGCGTCGTCGTGGCCCGGCCGACCAAGAGCCCTGGCCTCTACTGCCAGATGGTCGGCCGCGGCCTCCGCCTCCACGAAGGCAAGCGCGACGCCCTGGTCCTGGACGTCATGGGCGCGTCCACCCAGCACAAGCTCGCCTCCATCGTGGACCTCACCACGCAGGAGATCGGCGCGGTACCCGAAGACCGGCCGCTCCGCGAAGTCGCCGAAGAGTTCCGCGCCGAAGAGGCCCGCCGACAGGCCGTGCTTCACCTCCAGTTCGAGGAGACAGACCTGTTCGGTCGGTCCAGCACCGCGTGGCTCCGGACCGAGGCCGGCACCTGGTTCATCCCTCTACGCCAGCAGACGTTCCTGTATCTGGTCCGTGACCCCGGTGGCCGCACGTACCGGGTTCGCCGGTGGGACGAGTCCGAGGGCGTTCGCCCCCCGAACCCGGACCCGGCGATGCCGCTGGCCGAGGCAATGCACTGGGCGGAGCGCGCTGGCCGTGCGCTCGCGCCCGCCGCCTTCGTCGTGAAAACGGCGCCATGGCGCAACAAGCCCGCTACCGCCCGGCAGCTCGGCTACTGCCGCAGCCGTGGCATTCCTGTCCCGCGCGGTGCGACGGCGGGCGAGGTCGGTGACCTTCAGGCCGCCCACCGCGTGTCTGCTGTCCTCGCCCGCCTGGGCGCCGTTCCTGCAATCGCCTGACCCAACAAGGAGATCCACATGCGTGACGACCAGTTGAAGCAGACTCTGGCCGCCCTCGGCCACCGGTCCGTCGAGGAGACCGCCGTCTACACCGCGCCCGCGCTGTCCCTGCCGCAGCTCGCCGTCGCCTGCCCGGCGTGCGGCGCCGCCCCGGGCGCGCTGTGCACCAGCCACGGCGGGACCCGGCCCCGGCGGGGCGACGTCCACCAGGCGCGGACCGCCGCGCACGCCGTGTTCGTCGACAGCGTGGAGATCGAGGTCACCGGCGGGTGCGGCGTCTGCGACACCGAGGAGATCGAACTGTGCGCCGCCTGCGGCCGGTGCCGCTGCCACACGCACGAGCGCTGCGTTCGCCCTGCCGCATGACACGCAGTACGGCCGCCCCGCGCGCTAGCGACGCGCGGGCCGGCCGCCCGCCCAACATCCCACCACACCACCAGGGAGACACCCCGATGACCCAGACGCCCACCACGCCCGCCGAGACGCTCCGGGCCGCCGCCGCCCGGCTGCGCGACCGGGCCACCGCCGCGATCCACGAGGACCGCACCACCTGGTCCACCGGTCACACCCTCGGCAGCCGCAGCCCCGTCGTCGTGGACGACCAGGAGACGCCGTCCGTTCTCATCGAGACCTACGCCGCCCGCCTGGAACGCGTGAACTCCTACCTGGCGCTCCTCGGCCCTGCGACCGGCCTCGCCGTCGCCGACTGGCTGGACGCGGCGGCCGTGGCGCACGACGCGAGGGTCACCGGGGCGGCCGACGTCTGGACCGACCCGGCCGACACGGCCGAGCGCGACGCCTGGGTGACCCGGCAGACCGACCAGCACGCCCTCGCGTTGGCCCGACAGATCCTCGGCGGGGACAAGGCGGTGGCCCGATGACCACCACCGAGCAGCTGCTGCACCTCGCCGACCGGGCCCGCCGCGGTGTCGCCCTCGACGCGGAGCACGACCAGCTGACCGCGGGGATTGCCGCGCTGGGCGAGCGGGCGGCGCGCGCTGAGGCCACGGTCCGCGCCCTCTCCGGTGAGCGCGCGCCGGACTCGGTCCCTGAGGCCGCGCCCGGGTGCGACATCTGGCGGCGCGAGAACGGGCGCGCCGACCTGTGCGCGTCGCCGGTCTGCGCGCGCTGCACCTACCTCCGCCGCCTGTAGCACCACCACCCCACCGGCCGGGACGATCCGCGCTTCGTCCCGGCCGGCGCCCACCACCACACCGTCCCACCGCACGATCCTGGAGCCCGCCGTGACCGTCACCCTCTGCCTCCACTGCACCGACCGCGACGCCCTCGGTGGCCAGCTCTGCCCCAGGTGCACGCGTGACCTCCGGGTCCGCCTGGAGTCCCTGCCAACCCTGTACGCGGCGCTCGCCCCGTACTTGGCGCCGAGCAGCA
Source organism: Streptomyces sp. NBC_01335 (assembly GCF_035953295.1). Classification (GTDB taxonomy): domain Bacteria; phylum Actinomycetota; class Actinomycetes; order Streptomycetales; family Streptomycetaceae; genus Streptomyces. The sequence continues at coordinate 26,910 of NZ_CP108372.1, read as the reverse complement.
CGCCCGCCGGTCTGGGACGCGGGAGCGCCCCGGTGCATGCTCCGCTGCCCGTGAACGAGCGGGTGTTGGACCTCCGGGGTCCGGGCGGGGCTGTTGGCGTACTGGAGGACTGGGAGACCGCCGTTCGCACCGACCGAGGGATGAGCCCGCTCGTCCACGAAGGCTCCGTCGACGGGAGGCTGGCCACCGCCGCGTCCGGGCTCCTCGGACACATGCCGTACATCGCGAGCACCTGGCCGCAGGCTGGCGACCTCGCACGGGAGATCCGCGCCCTGGTCGACGACGTCCGCTCGATCGTCGCCCCGGCGGTCGACCGGGTGCTCGGCCGGCGCCTCGGCAACTGCCCGGCGGAGTTCGAGGACGGCGGGGTGTGCGGAACGGTGCTCCGGCTTGCCCCGGGCGAGCGGGTGGTGACGTGCTCGTGGTGCCGCACCTCGTACCCGCCAGCCATGTGGCCCGGACTGAAGGTGCTCATCGACGCGGATGCGGCGTAGGGACTTGCCCTAGGACATGCCGTCCCAGTATGGTGATGGTGTGCCAGTAACCAGCTGGCGCGAGCGCGTTGAAGCTGAGAATCGGCGGCAGCGCTACCTGCGAGACGAGATGACTGCCAGTTCCCGGCGGCGAGCGGAAGCGTTCGCGGACGGAGTGGGAGAGCTCGGCTCCAAGTCGGCTGTCGCCCGAGACATCGGGATCGACGTCCGCGCCGTAAGAAGAGCGATCAACGAGTACGGACCGGCGACTGCACCGTCGGACGCGCTCACTGAAGAACAACCGAACAGAGACAAGTAGACCCCCCAGCATCCGGCGACTGCACCGCCGAGCTGAGGGGCTGCTACCCGGGACACCGGCCGCGCGTCAACGCGACCGGCTCCTACCGCCCACCTTGATCAACCCAAGGAGACGGCTATGGCTCATCGTGCCATGCCCGCTGCCCAGAGCAGCACCCCGCCCGACCGGCAGATTCTCGCCGTCGGCATCCTCACCCGGGCCACCGCCGGGCGCACGATCACCACCGTGCGCACCGTTGACGGGATCACCGGCACCATCATTCGCCGCTGCACCGTCTGCCGCCTCCCCTTCGAGGAGTGCACCTGCACCGGGGTCGTGCCCCTCGTCGTCCCGTCGCAGCAGACGTTCGACGACGACGCGGACGACGCCTGCCCCCTCTGCGGCGACTGGACGTGCACCTGCCCCAAGCAGGCCGCGCGACGGCGTCAGCTGGCGGTGGCCTGATGAGCATCGACACCGAGCTGCACCAGCTCCCCACCGGCCCGTCCCACTCGCAGATGATCCTCACCGCGGTCGCCTCGGCACTCCTCTCCGAGGACCCGCACCAGCCCCTCACCCTCGACGCCCTCGACGCCTACCTCTACGGCGCCTCGCTCGTCATCACCGACCAGCTGCCCGACGTCGTCGCCACCCAGGTCTGCGAGACCGCGGCCCGCGCCCTCCCGTCCATCCACGACGGCGAGACCCCCGACACGTACTCGCTGCGCCTCCTCGCGGTCGTCAGGGGGATGCGATGAGCACCTCGCACCTGCCGCTGTACGACCCGGCCGTCGACGACCTGGGCGTGACCCTGCGGACCGCCGACGCTCTCGACCTCGCACGCAAGGCGCTCGACAAGCACTCCTCGGCCAACGTCCACGACCACTCGGCCATGATCGGCGCCGCCGTCGGCCTGGAGATGTCTCTTCGCGCCCTCGTCGCCGCCCTCGACAAGGAGGCCGGCCGATGAATCTCTCTACTCCCGGCTCCGGACCGCGCCTCGCCAAGGCGCTCGTGTCCCTGGCCGCGCTCGCCACGACCGGCTGGTCGCTGTACGCGGTGGCCCGCCACTACGACGCACCGAAGCCGATCGCGGTCGCCGTCTTCGCCGTCTTCGACGGGATCGCCTACGCGGCCCTCCACCTCGCGTCCGAGGCGTCCGCCACCGGCCGGTCCGCGTTCGGCGCCCGGCTCACCGCGTTCGGCATGGCCGGGGTCAGCGTCTACCTCAACCAGTTCCACGCGGACCTGATCGACGGCGGCCTCCCTGCCGCGCTCCTCTTCGCCATCCCGACCATCGGCCTGCTGCTGCTCTCCGAGCTGTCCTGGGCCGGGCCGCGGGCCGCCGCGCGGGCCGAACGCGGTGCCGAGCAGCCGTACCGGCTCCCCGCGTTCGGCGGCTGGGCCTGGGCCCTCGCGCCCCACCTCGCTGGGAAGACCGTCCGGTCCCGCGCCATCGCGCACATCATGGCCGAGCCCGAGACGGCCGCCCCGGCGCCGGCCGCGCCGCCCGCCCGGCACTCGGCCACCGAGGTACTCCGCCAGCGCTTCGCCGAGATGGACCCGGCCGACGCGATCCGTGTCGCACATGATGCGCAGCCTGATATGCCCCCGGGCGAACTCGCCTCGCTCCTCATCACCTATGGCGTCGTCGTGGACGCGGTACAGGTCGCCCTGGTGCTCCACGACCAGCCGGAGCGCATCACCGTCGACCGCGATGACACGGATGACACGGAGTCTGATACGCCCGCTGATACGGGTGATACGCCCCAGGTCAGCCCGCCTGCGCTGACCAAGAAACAGGCCGTCCTCGACGCGCTCACTGCCCTCGGACCCGAAGGCTTCACCCCCAAGGACGTCGTCGACCGTGTCAGGCGTATCAACCGCCTCGACGTGAAGCCCGACTACGTCAGGACCGTCCGGCACCGCGCCCAAAAGGACCAGCAGACCGACGGCAGCGACCGCCCGATGGAAGGCGGATACGCATGATCACGTACTACGGGCTCGGGTTCTACGGCCTCTTCGTCGCCCTCGGCGGCGCCGCCCTCCGCCAGGTCCTCCCGCGCGGATCCCGCGCCCACCGCCTGGTCACCCGCGCGCTCCTCGCCGCGCTCCTCCTCATCACCGCCCTCGTCGGCCTCTCGTACTGAAGGACCACCACGCCATGATGAACACCGCGCTCCTCGCCGCCATCAACACCGCCGGCCAGCACACCATCGCCGCACCCGCCGCCACCCCGGCCGCCGTCACCGCGGGCGGGTCCGTCCCCATCAGCGTCCTGCTGATCATCGGCCTCGGTGGCGTCGCCTGGTGGATGTTCAAGCACGGCGACAAGAACAAGAAGCTCCACCTGCCGCCCGCCATCATCTGCATCGGCCTCGGCCTCTCCCTCTCCGGAACCCAGATCGGCACCATGGTCGCCCAGCTCTTCGCCTCCATCGCCCAGATGGTCGCCACGTTCGCCGGCAACGCCTGACCGTGGCCGAGTCCGAGGCCGACACCCTCGAACTGGCGCCCGTCCCCGAGTTCGGGAGCGGGCGGCCCCGGTGGGCAGCCCAACGCATCCACCCCCGACGCCTCGCCCGCGGCCACCTCGCCCAGTGGGCCCGGCTCCGGGCCTGGACCGTCGCCACCGACCACCCCGCCCGAGGCCGCACCGTCACCGCGCGGGCCGCCGGACTCGGCCTCGCCGCCCTCACCGCATGGCGCACCGCCCACGAACAGCCCCAGCTCCTCGCCGTCGCCGCTGGCGCCTACGCCGTCAGCGCCTGGCGCGCCGGCCGCCCCCGCCCCATCACCGAAGAAGAGCACCGACGCCGAGTCCTCCTCGGCGTACAACACCTCATCGGAGACCGGCCCGCCGTGTTCGTCCGCGAGGTCTACGACGCCTTCCAAGCCCGCCCCGCCGCCGCCCACCTCGACGACGCCCGACTCCGCGCCGTCCTCATCCAGTGCGGGCTCACCATCCACCGCAGCGTCCGCGTCAGCACCACCGAGACCGGCCGCAGCGGCATCAAGGCCGAGGACGTCGCAGCCCTCCTCTCCCCCACACCCGTAGACCCCCCTTCCGAGGCCGTAGACGCAGGTCAGGCCGATCCAGAAGGGGCCGAAGACCCCGCGTAGACCACCCGTAGAGGGGGCTGTAGAGCCCCGACCGCCGTCCACCCGCGAGACAGGACCCGCACCCATGGCACTCCCCAAGACCATGTCGCTCGACGAGCTCAAGCGGAAGAACGAAGCCTCGAAGCAGGCCCGCGCCGACGAGAAGGCCGCCCGCACCACCACGCAGAACGGACGATGACCATGCTGTACGCCTACCTGATCCTCGCCGCCGACACCGGGCACCGCATGAGCGTCGGCATCACCACCGTCGATCCCGACCCGGTCGCCGCCGAGCTCGCCGCCGAACTGGTGGAGCGCAACCGCGGCGAACACTCCTACTACACCGGGGCCCGCACCTGCTGGGTGTGGCCGTACACCGACGACACCCAGGCCCTCGGCACCCTGGAGACCGGCCCGGACGGGGCCGACCGCTTCGACCTGTAGCCGCGCGCCCGCCGCCTGATGCCCCACCGCCACTATCCCCCGGCGGTGGGGCACCGTCGTGGAGGAGAATGGGCAGCATGCAGCCTGTTCTCGTCGACCTGTACGCCGCAGCCACGGCCACCGGGATCGATGTCCGCGCGCTCCGGAAGCGGTTGAGCCGAGGCACCCTTGTCCACTACGGCTACGACCGCGCCGGCCGCGCGCTCGTCGACCTGAACCAACTCATCAAGCCACTGCTCGCCGAAGCTGCTTGACCAGCACAAACCGGGATGTCACACTCACCCCAGGTCCGGCATGCCCGGACGCCAGGCCCGCCCATCCGGTGGGCCTTCGTCGTATCCGGCGTCCCCACCGACCAAGCTCCCCATTCCACACGCGCGCGCGGGCGCTCCGTGGCACGATCCGTGGACAGACCAACCGTGGGGGGACCATGGGCTTCATCAACGACGCCAAGGCGCAGGTCGCGGGCGACCACGCGCGCAAGGCATACGCCAACGGCGACTACATCCTCGTCTACAAGTTCATCGAGGCGAACACCAACAGCAAGGCCACCGCGCCCATGACCGGCATGGCCGACCAGATCCAGGCCGTCGAGCAAGCGGGCTGGGTCCTCCAGCACATGGCCGCCGCCGAGGGGAAGGCCCTCACTGGTGAACGCGTCGCCCTCGTCTGCATGTTTCGCCGGCGCAACCAGTAGGCGCCCCACCAACCGGCCCGGTCGCACCCCCCGTTGCGGCCGGGCCTTCGCGCGTCCTGGAGGTGGTGGCCGTGGCCGGCCGCGCCGACCTCACCAGCTACGACTACCGCAAGGCCCGCGCCGCCTTCCTCGCCGCGAACGACGTGTGCCACCTCTGCGGCCACGCCGGGGCCGACGTCGTCGACCACGTCCGCCCGGTCGCGGCCGGCGCCGACCCGAGCGACCAGGACAACTGGGCGCCCGCGCACGGCGTGCGCCGCTGCCCCACCTGCGGGCGCAACTGCAACGGCAGCAAGGGCGCAAACGTGCAGGTCAAGGGGCTGAATACGTCCCGAGATTGGTACGGATCTTGATCGTTCCGGCTCAGATCCGGGCCGACTTTTTTGGAAGATCATCTTCCCAGCCCCGCGCCCAGCTTTTATTTTTCTCTCCCCGGGTCGATCACCACGGGGTGATCATGGTCGCGAGCCGCTGACCTGCACTGATGCCCTTGGAGGCGTGATGGCGACACCGCCGGCCGGGCCGGTCGAACGGGCCGTGCGCTCCGACGTGGAGCAGCTCGGCGACCTGGTCCGCATCGAGCCGTCCCTGTCGGAGATGGCGTACACCCTGGCCCGCGAGATCGACGCCGGCGGTGGGGAGGACGGCAAGCTCCTGCCGCAGCTGAACCGCGAGCTGCGGCAGACGCTCGCGCAGCTGCTGGAGGGGCGGGCGACGGATGACGACGACGACCTCGGAGACCTGGGCTCCCCCGAGTAGCTTCGCCGCCGACCTGGAGGAGCGGTACGGGCTGACGTGCCCGCCGCGCTGGGGGACGCCGCGTCACCCGGACCGTCCGTCGCTCGGCCCGAAGCTGTGGCGGGTGATGGAGCTACTCGGCGCCCCGCCGATGCCGTGGCAGAAGTACGTGACGGACGTGGCCTTGGAGCTGGACCCGGCGACCGGCCTGTTCGCTCACCGGGAGGTTGGGCTGTCGGTGTCCCGGCAGCAGGGCAAGACGGAACTGTGCCTCGGTGCGCAGGTGCACCGGGCGCTGGCGTGGCCGAGGCAGAACATCATCTACGCGGCGCAGACGCGGGGCATGGCCCGGCAGCGCTGGGAGGACGAGTTCTGGGAGAAGATCGCCGGGTCCCCGCTGGCGAAGCGGGCCCGGATCCGGAAGAGCAACGGCAACGAGGCGATCCTGTGGCCGGCGACCCGGTCACGGATGGGCATCACGGCGAACACGGAGAAGGCGGGGCACGGGCCACCGCTCGACCTCGGGTTCATCGACGAGGCGTTCGCCCACGAGGACGACCGGCTGGAGCAGGCGTTCAGTCCGGCGATGCTGACCCGGGCCATGGCCCAGTTGTGGTGGGCGTCGGCCGGCGGCACGACGAAGAGCGTGTGGCTGAACAAGAAGCGGGCGAACGGTCGGGCGCTCATCGAGGAGATGTGGGCCGCGCTCGCCGAGGACCCGGCGGCGGCCCGGCCGCGCGCGGCGTACTTCGAGTGGTTCGCCCCGGAGGACATGGACCGGGCGGACCCGGCGACGTGGCGGGCGACGCTGCCCGCGCTGGGGCACACGGTCACCGAGGCCATCATCGCGGCCGAGCTGGAGAAGCTCGACCCGGCCGAGTTCGACCGGGCCTACCTGAACCGGACACGGAAGCCGACGCCGCCCACCGACCCGAACGTGCCGAAGGCGGCGTGGCCGGGCCTCGCCGACGCGGACTCCATGCCGGGTGGTGACGTGGCGCTGGCGGTCGACGTGTCGGCGGACCGGTCGCACGCCTCCATCGGTGTCGCGTCGCGGCGGCCGGACGGCCAGGTCCACATCGAGCTGGTGGACCGGCGGGCCGGGACGGCGTGGGTAGTGCCCGCGCTGGTCCGGCTGAAGGCGGCGCGCGATCCGCTGCTGGTGGCCATCGCGAGCAGCGGCGCCCCGGCCGGGTCGCTGATCGACGACCTGGTGAAGGCAGGGCTCACCGCCCCGGAGGATAAGGAGCGTCCGCACCGCGGGCACCTGGCCGTCCTGCGGACGAACGACATCGTCGAAGCGTGCGGGCAGATGGCCGACGCGATGACGCAGGACGCGGTACGCCACCGCGACCAGGCGCCGCTGACCGCCGCGGTGAACGGGGCCCGGACCCGGCGGGTCGGTGACGCCTGGACCCTCGACCGCACGAAGAGCCTGACGGACGTCTCGCCGTTCTTCGCGGTGACGATCGCTCGGTGGGCGCTGCTCACCCGGGGGCCGTTGGTGCTCGACGACTACGACGTGATGAACAGCGTCATGTGAGGAGGTGCCCATGCCCCGTTGGACACGTGCTCTCGCGGCGCCGTTCCGCCGGGTCGGGCAGGCCACGGTACGGGCGATCACGTCCCTGCCGTGGGGGTCGGGTGGCGGGTCGCAGCCTGCTGTGTCGACGACGTCGGCGCTCACGCTGGTGCCGGTCTTCGCAGCGGTGCGCATCCTCGCCGACAACGTGGCCGCGCTGCCGCTCCAGCTGTTCCGCCGAGACGGCGCGGACCGGCAGCCGGTGAGCTACGTGCCCGCGCTCTTCTGGGCGCCGGACGCGGCGGGCGACCTGTTCACCTGGCTGCACAAGTGCGTGCTCAGCCTCGCGCTCCGGGGCAACGCCTACGGGCTGATCACTCAGCGGGACCCGCTCGGGTTCCCCACGATGATCGAGTGGCTGAACCCGGACGACGTCTGGGTGGACGAACTGAACCCGGTGCTCCCGGTCTACTACTGGCAGGGCCGGTACGTCGACCGCGCCGACATCGTCCACATCCCGTGGGTGGTCCTGCCCGGCCACGTCGTCGGCCTCTCACCAGTGGGCCTGTTCGCGCAGACGATCGGCGCCGGGCTCAGCGTCACCGAGTACGGCCGCAGCTGGTTCCAGAACGGGGGCACGCCGCCGGCCGTGCTGAAGAACGGCGGCAAGACGATCGGCCCGGATGAGGCCGAGGAGATCTCCGACCGGCTGTCTGGACGGATGCGGTCCCGGAAGCCGCTGGTGATCGGCTCGGACTGGGACTTCACCGCGCTGTCCGTCAGCCCGGAGGAGTCGCAGTTCATCGAGTCGATGCGGCTCAACGCCAGCCAGATCGCGGCGATCTACGGTGTGCCGCCCGAGCGGATCGGCGGCGACACCGGCAGCAGCCTGACGTACTCCACCGTAGAGATGAACTCCCTCGACCTGATCAACTCCACGCTGCGCCCGTGGCTCGTCCGCCTGGAGTCGGCGTTCACCAGGCTCATGCCTGGCCGGGAGTTCGTCCGGTTCAACCTGGACGCGATGCTCCGCACGTCCGTCCTCGACCGGTACGCCGCGCACGGCATGTCGCTTGCGCAGGGCTGGCAGAACCGCGACGGCGTGCGTGCGAAGGAGAACCTGGCGCCGCTCCCGCCGGGTGCGGGCGGCGACGTCTACACCATCGGCTCGACCGCACCGGCGCCGCCGGCCGCGGACTCCTGAGACCTGGAGGTCTTCATGGGCGACGCAGAGCGCCGCTTCACGCGCGGCCTGGTCGAGGTCCGCGCCGGTGACGAGGGCGACGGCGGGCGCCGGATCGGCGGGTACGCCGCGAAGTTCAACCGCCTGTCCCAGAATCTCGGCGGCTTCGTCGAGCGGATCGACCCCAGCTTCTTCTCGAAGTCGGAGGGGGACGGCTGGCCGGACGTGATGGCCCGCTACAACCACGACGACAACCGGCTGCTCGGCACCACCGAGGCGGGGACGCTGCGCCTCCTGGTGGACGGCACCGGCCTCGACTACGTGGCCGACGTACCAGCGTCACGCGAGGACGTGATGGAGCTGGTCCAGCGCGGCGACGTCCGCCGCAGCTCGTTCGCGTTCCGCACGTTCTCCGACGACTGGGGCCAGACCGAGGACGGCTTCCCGCTGCGGACCCTGCTGTCCGGTGCCCTCGTCGACGTCGCCCCGGTCAACACCCCGGCGTACATGGACACGTCCACCGGTCTCCGGTCGCTGGCCGAGAAGGCAGGCGCGGACCTGGCCGAGGTTCGGGCCGCCGCCGACACGGGCGACCTGGCCCGGTTCCTGGCCCGCCCGAAGGCCACCACCACCATCGACTTGGCACCCGGCGGGCAGGGCGACACCCACCCGCCGCTGGCGCTACGGCAGCGGCGCGCCGAGCTCATGCGGCGCCGCACCTTCTGAGGCAGGGCGACACCCACCTCACCACCCCACGCCCCGGCCGACCGGCCGCAGGGCGACGTCGTCATGCCCGAGGAGGGCACATGTCCCAGTTCATCAAGCAGATCCAGGAGCGCCGCAACTCCCTGTGGGAGCAGTCGAAGGCGCTCCTCGACGCGGCCGAGGCCCGGGGCCAGGACCTCGCGGGCGAGGAAGAGCAGACCTGGCAGCGACTCAACACCGAGATCGACCAGATCGACGCCCGGGTCAAGGAGCTCCTCGACGCCGAGCAGCGCACCGCCGACGCGGACGCCGCGTTCCGGTCGCTGCTGGAGAAGGAGACGGCGCCCGAGGCCCGGCAGGGCGCGGAGCGCGCCGAGGTCGAGCGGGTCCGCGGCTGGCTGACCGGGCAGTCCGGTTCCCGGTCGCTCGACGTGCGCCCGGACAGCACCGCGCCGCTGGACGCCCGGACGCTGTCGAAGCTCACCGCGGCGGCTGGCGCGAACACCGTCCCGATCAGCTTCTACAACCGGCTGGTCCAGCACATGATCGAGGTGTCCGGCGTCCTCGCCGCAGGGCCGACCGTGCTGCGCACCGCGACCGGCGAGCAGCTCCAGATCCCGAAGACGACCGCGCACTCGGCGAACGCGGGCATCGTGGCCGAGGCCGGCCCGCTCACCGCGAACGAGCCGGCGTTCGGCCAGGTGTCCCTGGACGCGTACAAGTACGGGTTCCTCCTCCAGGTCTCCCACGAGCTGGCCAATGACACGGCGGTGGACCTCCTCGGCTACCTCGCCATGCAGGCCGGCCGGGCCCTCGGCAACGGTTTCGGCGCGCACCTCGTCACCGGCACCGGGTCGTCCCAGCCGAACGGCGTTCTCACCGCGGCGACCCTCGGCACGACCGGCGCGACCGGTGTCGTCGGGGCACCGAACGCCGACAACCTGATCGACCTCATGTACTCGGTCATCTCCCCGTACCGGGGCGGGTCGTCGGTGGGCTGGATGATGCGGGACTCCACCGTCGCCGCGGTCCGCAAGCTGAAGGACCTCCAGGGCCAGTACCTGTGGCAGCCGTCGATCCAGGCCGGGACCCCGGACACGATCCTGGGCAAGCCGCTGCTCACCGACCCGAACATGCCCGCCACCGCGCTCGGCGCGAAGAGCGTCCTGTTCGGCGACTTCTCCACGTACTTCGTCCGCCAGGTCGAGGCGCTCCGCTTCGAGCGGTCCGACGACTACGCCTTCAACACCGACCTCATCACCTACCGCGCGATCCTGCGCGGCGACGGCGACCAGGTCGACACCACCGGCGCCATCAAGTACTTCGCCGGCGGCGCGAGCTGACACCCCTTGGGCGGGTCCCGACCGGGGCCCGCCCCCTCTCGTGGAAGGAACCCAGATGAAGATCCGCATGCTCCAGCAGATGTCCGGCACCCGCAACGGCGAGGACTGGCCCGCCCGTGGCGCGGTCACCGACCTGCCCACCGGCGAGGCCCAGCACCTCGTCGCCTCCGGGATCGCCGAGGAAGTCGGCGACGACGAGCCCGAGGTGGAGACCGCGACCGCCCCGACCGTGGCGGACGAGAAGCGGCCGGCCGCGCGCAAGACGGCCGCCGCGAAGCCCGACAAGGAGTGAGCTGGTGGCTCACGAGTACGCCGAGCTCGCCGACCTGAAGTCGAACCTGAACGTCGAGTCCGAGGACACCACCCGAGACGCCATGCTCCAGGCGGTCCTGGCCGCCGCGTCCCGAGGGATCGACACCAGCACCGGGCGCCGGTTCTGGCTCGACGAGGAGCCGACCGCCCGGACCTTCCGCGTCGGGGGCCGGGTCGTGCGCGGGGACGACGGCGGGGAACGGCTGCTCCTCGACGACGTCGGCGCCGCCCCGGTGCTGGTCGAGGCAGGCTCGGCGTCCTCGTGGGCCGCCGTTCCCGACTACGAGACCGGTCCGGACAACGCGCTGGTACGCGGGCGCCCGATCACCTCGCTGACCGCGGGCAGTTGGCCGGCCGGGCGGGTGCGGGTCACCGCACGGTGGGGGTGGCCGCAGGTACCGGACGAGATCCGACAGGCCACGCTCATCCAGGCCGCACGGCTCTACCGCCGCAAGGACAGTCCGGAGGGTGTGGCCGGGTCCGCCGAGTGGGGCGTGATGCGCCTGTCCCGCCGCGACCCGGACGTGTGGGCGCTGATCGAGCACTTCATCCTGCCCGGCTTCGGATAAGGGGGACGGTCTCGTGGACATGTCCGCAGTACGTGCAGCCGTCGCCGACGCGGCGCGCGCCGTGGCCCTGCCCGACGGGCTGCCGAAGCTGACGTGCACCGGGTACGTCCCGGACGCGGTCACGGCCCCGTGCTTCTTCACCGCCGACTACACCGTCGACTTCGACAAGGCCATGGGCCGCGCCCTCGACGAGGTCGAGCTGACCTGCCAGCTCCTCATCGGGATCGCGGACGACCGAGCGTCTCAGCGCCTGCTGGACGCCCTGCTCGCCGGGTCCGGGCCCGCGTCCCTCAAGGCTGCGGTCGAGGCCGCGCGTGGTGCTCCTGGCGAGTTCGCCCTTGGCGGCCTCGCGCACGACCTCCACGTCACCCGCGTCCAGGGCTACCGCTGGTACGAGCACCAGGGCACGCAGTACCTGGGCGCCCAGCTCACCATCAAAATCATCGGAGAGGGGTAGCCGCCGTGGGGAAGTTCGTCCTGCTCGACGCCCGCCTGTTCGCCCCGGGCGCGGACCTGTCCGGCGCCTCCAACAAGATCGAAGTGTCCAGCGAGATCGAGGACAAGGACGCCACCAACTACCGGTCCGGCGGCTGGAAGGAAGTCCTCGGTGGGCTCGGCTCCGCAGAGATCGCGGCCGAGGGCCTGTGGGAAGCGGGCGATCCGTCCCTCGTCGACAACGCGTCCTGGTCCACGCTCGGCGGGGTCGGCCCGTATACGGTCTGCCCGACCGACTCCGTGGTGGGCGCACTCGCCTACGTCACCGCCGGGATGCGCGCGGACTACAAGGTCGGCGACGCGGTCGGCGAGATCGCCCCGTGGTCCGGCACGGTCAAGAGTTCCTGGCCGCTGGTGCGTGGGCAGATCGCCCACCCGCCCGGCCTCGCCCGTACCGCGACCGGTGTGGGCACCGGGGTGCAGCTCGGCGCGATCGCCGCCGGGCGCCGCCTGTACGCCTCGCTCCACGTCCTCTCGGCGGCCGGCACCACCCCGTCCATCACGGCCCGGGTCGAGTCGGCGGCGGACGCCGGATTCACCTCGCCCACCACCCGCCTCACGTTCGCCGCGGCCACCGCGCCCGGCGGGCAAATCCTGCGCGGCGACGGTACGGCCGTCACCGATACGTACTACCGGCTCGCCTGGACCATCACCGGGACGACGCCCTCCTTCATGCTCTGCGCCTCTCTCGGAATCAGGTGATCCCCCATGGCCAAGATGGTTCTCCTCGCCGCCTACGTCTCCGTTGGCGGCAACGACCTTTCCGCCTACGCCCGCAAGGCCGAGGTCACGGTCGAGGTCGAGGACAAGGACGTCACCACCTACGCGTCGCTCGGGTGGAAGGAAGTCCTCGGCGGACTGAAGAGCGGTGAGGTCGCGCTGGAGCTGCTCCAGGACGTGGCCGCCACCAAGCTGGACTCGATCATGTGGCCGCTGCTCGGCACGGTCGTCCCGTTCGCGGTCCGGCTCGACTCCGCCGCGGTGAGCACGAACAACCCCCAGTGGTCCGGCAGCTGCTTGATCAAGGGGTGGAACCCGATCGAGGGCAGCGTCGGCGACGAGGCGTCCGTCTCTGTCAGCTACCCGACGTCGGGGGCCGTGACCCGCGCGACCGCCTGATGCCCGGCAGCGGCCCACCCTTCGAGCTGAGCTGTACGCACGAGGGCCTGGACGCGCTGGTGCGGGCGATCCGCCAGGAGGCGGACGGGAAGCAGCTCCGCAAGGAGCTGGCGAAGAACATGCGCGAGGCGCTGAAGCCGGGTGCCGCCGCCGCCAAGAGTCAGATCATGGGCATGTCCTCGGCCGGTCTCGGCACCGGCCCGTCGCTCCGCTCGCAGATCGCCAAGAAGATCAGACCGGAAGTGAAGCTGGGCGGACGGTGGTCCGGCGCCCGCGTGAAGGCGTTCAAGACGCCGGGCATCCGTCGCTTCCCGAACGCCCCGAAGCGCATCAACCGCCGCAACGGTGGGTGGCGCACGCTCACCTACGGCCACGAGCCGTGGCGTACCCAGCCCGGAAAGCCGGGCTGGTTCGACGACGCCTTCACCAACGACGCCGCCGCCTACCGGGCCGCGGTGCACGAGGCGATGGAAGACATGGCCCGCCGCCTGGCGGCACGGGCCGGATAGGAGAACCCGTGTTCCTGATCCTGCACCGCGAGGGCGAGGCGGAGCCGACTCGCTGGCGGTACAACCCGAAGAAGCTCATGTCCGTGGAGCGCGAGGACATCGAGCGCCGGACCGGGCGGAACTTCAGCGAGTTCACCGCGGCCGTCCTCCAGGGCAACAGCCTGTGCCGGCGCGCGCTGTTGTTCACGTTCCTCCGCCGCGACCACCCGAAGACCAAGTTCGAGGACGTGGACTTCGCGTGGGACGAGCTGAAGCTGGAGTACTCCCGGCAGGAGTGGGAGCGGATCCGCGAGGACGTCGTCTCCACCCAGCACGGCGACCAGCTCGCCGCGGCCCTGGTCACGATCGACGCCGCGATGGAGTCGGCGTTCGACGACACGGAGACCGAGGGAAAAGCCCAGCTGCCGATCGCCGACTAGGGCAACTCGGCAACGCGGCCCACCTGCTGGGCATCCACCCCCGCGACTGGGACGGGCTCACCGTCGAGGAGACGGACGTGCTCCTGGCCTGGCTCGACTCGTACAAGGCGGCCGTCGATGAGGCGGCCAACAACTGAACAGGTGAGGTGGTCCCGTGGCTGACACGTCGCTGGTGTTCAACCTGGTTGCCCGGGACCGGGCGTCCGAGACGGTCGGCAAGATGGGCGAGAAGTTCAACACCGCTGCCGCCACCATCGGCGCCGGGTTCGCCGCCGCCCTCGGGATGTCCATCGTCCAGGCCATGGACATGGAGTCGGCCAACGCGAAGCTCACCGCCCAACTCGGGCTGGGGCCCGCCGAAGCCCAGGCCGCCGGGGACGCCGCCGCGTCGGTCTACTCGAACGCGTGGGGCGAATCCCTCGACGAGGTCAACCTCGCCATCAAGGGCGTGTACCAGAACATCGGCGACACAAGCCAGGCCGAGGGCGGACTGGAGGGCGTCACGACCAAAGTCATGGCGCTGGCCGAAGCCTTCGACCAGGACCTCACGATCGCCACCGCGGCGGCCGGCCAGATGGTGCGGACCGGCCTCGCGGACAACGCCGACGAGGCGCTCGACATCATCGCCGTGGGCCTCGGTACGGCGGCCGACAAGTCCGGCGACCTCCTCGAATCCCTCAACGAGTACAGCGTCCAGTGGAAGCGGGTCGGGCTTGACGGCGAGACGTCCATCGGCCTGATCAGCCAGGCCGTCAGCAAGGGCGCCCGCGACGCCGACCAGGTGTCCGACGCGATCGGCCAGTTCGGCGAGCGGGCGACGGCCGGTGGCTCGGCGGTCGACGCCGCGTACAAGTCCATCGGCCTGTCCTCGAAGAACGTGGCGAAGCTGATGGGGGCCGGCGGGGACCAGGCCGAGAAGGCGCTGAGCATGACCCTCGACGCACTGCGCGGAACGGCCGACCAGCAGGTCCGCCTCAACGCCGCCGCTGCTCTGTTCGGCGATCCGGCGAACATCATGGGCGACGCCCTGTACGCCATGGACCCGGCGACCGCCGCCGCAGCAGCGGGCATGGGCAAGGCCGAGGGCGCCGCCGACCAACTCACCGAGACCATGGGCGGCACGGCCGCGAAGCAGCTGGAGGCGTTCAAGCGGAGCGTCATGGTGGAGCTGGGCCAGGCCGCGGGCGGCATCCTCACGTTCGTCACGGAGAACAAGGGCGTGATGAAGCCGCTCCTCCTCGGCTTCGCCGGTCTCGCCGCGGTGGTCCTCACCGTCAAGGCCGGGATGGTCGCCTACGCCGCGATCTCCACCGTGGTGTCCGGGGCCCACGCAATCATCACCGCGTCGTGCTGGGGCGTCATCGGAAACTGGACCCGGATGATGGCGCTCGGCCTGATGACCTACGCCCGGATCGCGGGGGCCGCCGTCGTCTCGGCGGCCACCACCGCTGGCGCGTGGGTCGGCTCCGCGCTGGTGTCCATCGGTACGTGGATCGCCGCCGTGGTCCGGGCCGGGATCACCGCAGCCGCCCAGTTCCTCCTGATGGCCGGTCGCGCCGTGGTCTGGGCGGCGGTCATGGCCGCACAGTGGCTGATCGCCATGGGCCCCATCGGCTGGATCATCGCGGCGGTCATCGGCCTCGCGCTCCTGATCTACGCCAACTGGGACCGCATCAAGGCGTGGACGATGGCCGCCTGGAACTGGGTGTGGTCCAAGCTCGTGTCCGTCGGCACGGCCATCCTGAACTTCTTCATCAAGTGGTCGATCGTCGGGATCTTCCTGCGGCACTGGACCCGCATCAAGTCCGGGGCGGTGTCGATCGCGCTCGGGCTCGTGTCCTTCATGATGGGCCTGCCCGGCCGGATCAACCGGGCGATCATGGGCCTCGGGACGCTGCTCTACTCCAAGGGCGCGTCCGTGGTCACCGGGCTCTGGCACGGCATCCAGTCCATGGGCCCCTGGCTGGCGGGCCAGCTCACCGGCTTCGCGAAGAGCATCATCCCCGGGCCGATCGCTAAGGCTCTCGGCATCCACTCGCCGTCGCGGGTGATGGCCGACGTCGTCGGCCGGTGGATTCCCCCGGGCATCGTCGACGGCATCGAGGACTCCGAAGGGGTGCTCAGCGCCAAGATGTCCACCCTCGTCGAACCGCCCTCCACCGCCAGCGTCATGGGCGTTGGGCGGTCCATGGGCGGGGGCGCCCCGATCATGACCGGCGGCGGGACCACCGTCGTGCGCATCGAGGTGTCCGGGCCCGAAGAGGTCAAGAAGCTGATCCGCTCCATCGTCCGCAAGGACGGGCGCGGTGACGTGCAGATCGCCTTCGGGCAGTAGGGAGACGACGTCATGCCCTTCCCCCAGACACCGCTGGACGTGCGGACGGAGCTCCGGATCGGCACCACCTGGACGGACATCTCCGCCGACGTCTACACCCGGGCCCCGATCACGATCACCCGCGGCGTGCCCGACGAGGGCACCACCGTGGACCCGTCGAAGTGCTCCCTCGTGCTGAACAACCGGGGCGGGAAGTACAGCCCGAAGAACCCGTTGTCGCCGTACTACGGGCTCCTCGGCCGTAACACCCCGGTACGCGTCTCGGTCCCGCAGGCCGAGTCGTACCTGCCGCTCGACGGCACGAACTCCGCCTACGCATCGACCCCGGACGTCGCCGCCCTCGACCTGGCCGGCGACCTCGACGTCCGGGTGGAGCTCACCGCCGACTGGACCGCGATCCGCCCGCAGGTCATCCTCGGCAAGTGGGACGGCGTCGCTAACCAGCGGTCATGGTCGCTGCTCCTCATCAACGGCCTGCTCCGGCTCACCTTCTCCGCGGACGGGGCAACCGGCACCTACGTGCAGCTGTCACTCCCCGCGCTCCCGCGTCGGGCCGCCCTCCGAGCCACCCTCGACGTCAACAACGGGGCCGGCGGGTTCACCGTCGCCATGTACTGGTCGACCTCCTTGGCGGGCGCCTGGACGTCGATGGGGTCCTACTCCGGCGGATCGCCCCTGACTCTCTTCAACAGCTCGGCGCCGCTCCGCACGATCCTGACGCCTCCGATCGCGGACGCGCTTCCCATGGAGGGGCGACTGCACCGCGCCGAACTCCGGTCCGGGATCGGCGGCACCGTCGTTGCGGCCCCGGATTTCCGGGCCCTGGCCCCGGGCGCCACCTCGTTCTCAGACGGCGCCACCCGGGCCTGGACCCTGACGGGCACCGCAGTCTCTAACCGGAACTATCGGTTCTTCGGAGAGATCAGCGCGTGGCCGGTCCGGTGGGACGTCAGCGGCAAGGACGTGTGGGTGTCGGTCGAGGCGGCCGGCATCCTGCGGCGCCTCGGCCAAGGGCGGAAGGCGCTGGCGTCGACCCTGCGCCGGAGCATCCCCCGGGCCGCGTCCCTGCTGGCCTACTGGCCGATGGAGGAGGGGGAGTTCGCGACGGCCGCGTCCAGCCCGGTCGTCGGCGTGACCCCGCTCCAGCTGACCCGGGCGACGTGGGCCAGCAACACCACCCTCGCCTCGTCGGACGCGCTGCCCGTACTGGCTTCCACCGGCGGGGACCTGGCGCAGATGTCCGGGGCCGTGCCCGTGCCGACCGGGTCGCCGACCGGGTGGCGGGTCCAGTGGCTGTACCGGCTCGACACCCCGAACAGCGTGATGTACACGTTCATGCGGATCGCGTGCTCGGCCGGCACGATCGCCGAGTGGTACATCCAGGAGTCCGCCACCGGGTCCCGCATCATCGGCCGGGACGCCAACGGCACTGACGTCGTGACCTACAACGTCGGCACCGGGACCGACCTGTACAACCAGTGGAACAGCGTCTCCGTTCAGCTCCAGCAGAACGGCAGCAACGTCGACTTCGACATCTACTGGACCGACGTCGGCGGTGCGCCCGGCCACTACGGCGCCAGCTACGCCGGGACGATCGGCCGCGTCCGCACCGTGGGCAGCCCGGTTGGCGGGTACGCGGCTGCGCTCGACGGCATGGCCATCGGACACATCGCCGTCTTCAGCACGTCCACGACCACCGCGTTCAACGGCGCGCTCACCGCCTACGACGGGGAGTCCTCCATCTCCCGGATGGGGCGCCTCGCCCAGGAGGAGCCGCTGCTGCCCCTGACCTGGACGGACGGCGACACCACCACCACCTCCGAGGCCATGGGCCCGCAACGCCCCGCCGAACTCCTCGTCCTCCTGGAGGACTGCGCGGCCACGGACGGCGGCCTGCTGCTGGAACGCCGCGACCGGCTCGCGCTCCACTACCGGGACCGGACCTCGCTCTACAACCAGACGCCCGGCCTGGTCCTCAACTACGCCGGAGCCGGGGAGGTCGCCCCGCCGCTGGAGCCGGACGAGGACGACCAGAAGCTGCGCAACGACGTCACCGTGACCCGCGACGGCGGAAGCTCCGGCCGGGTCGAGATCACGACCGGCCCCCTGTCGACCTTGCCCCCCGAGCAGGGAGGCGTGGGCACCTACGACGACGCAGTGACGCTGTCGCTGGGCAGCGACGACCAGGCCCCGCAGATCGCCGGGTGGCTGGCCCACCTCGGCACGGCCGACGAACCCCGCTACCCGTCCGTCCACGTGCAGCTGCACACGGCCACCGCGCTCATCCCCGCCGTCCTCGACCTGGAGCTCGGCGACCTCCTGCGGATCGACAACCTCCCCGCGTGGCTTCCCCCGGAGCCCGCGCTCCTGATGGTCCGCGGCACGACCGAGGTGCTCGACCAGACCACGTGGGACGTCACCTACAACGGCGGCCCCGGGCGAGTGTGGACCGTGGGCGTGTACGACGACGCGGTACGCGGCCGGTACGACACCGGCGGGTCGCAGCTCGCTGCGGCGGCCACCGCGACCGCGACGACGCTGTCCGTGGCGTTCACGGACGGCACCCGGTGGGTCACCACGGCCAGCCACCCGACCAGCTTCCCGTTCGACGCGGTCGTCGGGGGCGAGCGGGTCACGGTCGCCGGGATCACCGGCACGACCAGCCCGCAGACGTGGACGGTCACCCGCTCAACCAACGGGGTCGTCAAGGCGCAGGCAGCCGGTACCGACGTCCGCCTCGCCGACCCCACCTACTACGCACTCTGAGGAGGCGCCATGCCGGACACCAGGCTCGCCGGGGAGCGGATCATCGCCGCGACGGAGAACCGCCGCGCGCCGTTCACCGTCGCGTACACCTCGCTCACCACGAACGCCACGGCAGACCCCGGCGGCGCCGAGGCTGTGTGGCTCACTTCCGTCTCGGCTACCTACCGAGCTGGCCGCGCCTACCGGGTGACGCTCAAGGGGTTGGCGGTGGCGACCGTCGCCAACACGGACTGTCAGCTGCGCGTCCGACGCGCAGCCCTCGGCGGCAGCCTGCTCTTCGACTCCTTCAGATTCGCCCTGCCATCGACGGCCAACATCGCCTTCTACTTCGCGAACGTCTTCGTCGTCGCAGGCGCTGTCGACATCACGGCCGTGCTCGTCGGCACCATCTCCAGGGCTTTCGGCTCCGGTGTGGTCACCGTCAACGCGTCTGCGGTGAACACGGCCTACATCCACGTCGAAGACGTCGGCCCCGCTGGGGACTTCAGCGGCGCCACCGCCATCTCGTAACCACGAAGGGACCACCGTGATCACACCACCCGCGTACACGCCCGGATACGACCGATGCACCGCCTCGGTCACCAGCCTGGACGGCGGCATCGCCGTGAACTACACCCTGAGCCCGCAGCAGGTCGACGCCTGGACCGACGACGACCTCCTCAACCGCGTCCAGAACCTCAAGGACGCCGTCGCCGCCCTGCTGCCGGTCGGCACAGACATACAGGCCAGCATCAGCTGGGGACGCAGCCAGTCCCTCACCGTCATGCAGGAATCCGGCGTCGTGAAGGCGGACATCTGATGTCTACGCCCCTCACCGCCGACGAGCTGGTCACGGTCCTCCGCGCCGAGGGCCTGACCGTCGTCGAGTACAAGTCCTGGCGCACCCACAACCGCGAAGGCCACGGCGCGTGGGGCCCGGTCAACGGCGTGATGATCCACCACACCGTCACCACCGGTACGGCGAACTCCGTGGAGCTCTGCTACGCCGGGCACTCCGAGCTCCCCGGCCCGCTGTGCCACGGCGTCATCGACAAGGCTGGCGTCGTCCACCTCGTCGGCAACGGCCGCGCCAACCACGCCGGTCTCGGCGACGACGACGTGCTCGCCGCGGTTATTGCCGAGACACCGCTGCCCACCGACAACGAAGCGAACACCGACGGCAACGCCCGGTTCTACGGCTTCGAGGCCATCAACCTCGGCGACGGCAAGGACCCGTGGCCCGACGCCCAACTGCTCGCCATCGAGAAGGTGTCCGCCGCGATCTGCCGGGCGCACGACTGGGACGAACGCTCCGTCCTCGGGCACCTGGAGTGGCAGCCCGGGAAGGTCGACCCGCGCGGCTTCGGCATGGACTGGATGCGCGGGCGGATCGCCGACCGGCTCGACGCGGCGGCGCCCAGCACGCCCACCGCCCCGGCCCCCGGGAAGCCGACCGCGACCAAGCCCGCTCCGAAGCCGGTGAGCTACGAGCCCTTCCCCGGGGCCGCCTTCTTCCGCGCCGGCCGCACCAGCCCGATCGTCACCGCCATGGGCAAGCGCTTGGTCGCCGAGGGCTGCGGCCAGTACGCCGTCGGCCCCGGCCCGGCCTGGTCCGAAGCCGACCGCAAGTCCTACGCCAAGTGGCAGCGGAAGCTCGGCTACTCGGGCACCGCCGCCGACGGCATCCCGGGCGCCACGTCCTGGGCCAAGCTCCACGTCCCCAACGTCTGATCGGAGATCATCATGAAGAAGCAGCTGCTGCTCGACCTGGCGGAGCGCGCCGGGTGGACCGGGGCACAGGCCGCCCTCAGCCTGGCCGTCGTGGAACTCGCCGACGTGCCGGTGTGGTGGGCGGCCCCGGTCGCCCTGGCCCTGTCCTCGGCGAAGGGCTGGGTCGCCGGTCGTCTCGGCCGGAAGGGCACCGCGTCCACGCTGCCCGCGGGCGCCGACCCGGCCAGCCTCGCCCGGGGCGTCTGATGCTCGGCGCGGCGCCGCGCGGCGGGGTGTCCCGGCGCCGCGCTGTCCTCGTCGTGCTGGGCCTCGGGTGGGCCGGGTACGGGGCGCTGGGCATCCTGGCCAACCCGCGCGCGGGCACCAGCGAGCTGCTGGCGGAGATCACCCGGTGGGTGCCGATGACGGTCCTCGGGTGGCTCTGGGTCGCGGCCGGGACGGTCGCCCTCGGAGCCGGGCTGGTAACGAACTGCCCTCGGGTGCAGGCCGCCGGGTTCGCCGCGCTCTCGGCCGTCAGCGGGCTCTGGGCCGCAGCGTTCGTCCTCGCCATCCCAAGGGCGCCCACGGCCTCGGGCTCGGCGTCGATCTGGACGGCCCTCGCGGTGGCCGTGGTGGTGGTGTCGGGCATGGATGACCCGCTGCCGAGAGCGATACGGAAGAGGTGGCGCTGATGGACGTTGGTGGGCTGGCCGCGACCGGAGTGGCGCTGATCGTCGGGCTGCTCGGGTGGACGCAGAGCAGGGCGACGAACCGCCGCAGCGACTTCGCCGCGATCACGGACCGCCTCGACAAGGAAGTCCAGGAGGAGCGGGTCCAGCGACGTCTGCTGACCCGGGCCTACCTCGACCTCTGGGGCTGGGCACGCCGCGTCGGCCCGGACACCCCGGCCGGCCCGGCACCCGACCCGCCCGTCGACCTCGACCTCACACCCTGGCACTGACCCCTTCGCCCCCGTCTGGCCTCGCGCCAGGCGGGGGCGTTTCGTCGTTCTCGCCCAGACCGCCGAGCCGCCACGGCACCATGAGCCAGAACAGCCGTAGAAACTCGCGCAACATCTGGGCAGGGGAGACGACCGTGACCTTACATTTCATCGCAAAGGACCCGGAGACGAACGGCGAGCACTGCCCGACGGTCTGGTTCGACGACGTCACCCAGGAGTTCGTCATCCAGGGCTGGAAGGCAGACGAGGCGCTCCAGGCGAAGTGCCTGGAAACCGGCCCGATCCCGGACTACGAGGCCGTGGTACGTCTGCCGGTCCGCATGTCCGACGCCTTGAAGGAGGTACTCGATGCCGCAGCCCGTTCCGCCGTTCACTGAGTTGCTGAAGCGCTGCACCACCTCCGCCCTGCACCTGGAAACCCGGGACGTCTACGCGGTCGACGAGGAGGACCGAGACCTGAAGGCGTGGCGCGCGGGCAGCCTGCCGGCCGTCGAGGACCGCGCCGCCTGGTGGGGGCCGTTCCACGATGCGGTGCAGGCCGCGGTTGACCGGGGCGTGACGGTACGGCGGGCGCGCGTCGTGTCGACGCCCGTCACGGAGTACATCCGGTTCGAGCACGCCTGCACTCCGCGCAACGTGGCGGCAGGCGAGGATGTGCGCTGGCTGCCCCGCGCCCAGGCGCTCGGCCTGCTGCTGCCCGCGCACGACTTCTGGCTGTTCGACGGCCAGTTGATCAGGTGGCACCACTTCGCCGGTGACGGCACACACCTGCGTGACGAGATGGACGACCGGGTAGACGCGGTCGAGCGCGCCGACGCCGCCTTCGCGGCCGTGTGGAGCGCGGCCGTGCCGCACGCGGAGTTCCCGATCACCTGATGTCGCCGTCCTCGTCAGCCCGCCTCCAGGAGGCCCGCGACCGAGTCGCCGCCCGACTGCGGGATCTCCGCACAGAGGCGGGACTGACGGGGCAGCAGCTCGCCGCGCGCACCGGCTGGCACGGCTCGAAGGTCTCCAGGATGCAGAGCGGTCGAAGCCAGCCGTCCGACGACGACATCCGCACCTGGTGCCGCGCCTGCGGCGCGGAGGACGAAGCCGCCGGCATCATCGCCGCCGCCCGGCAGGCGCAGCAGATGTACACCGAGTGGCGCCGGGTGCAGCGCGGTGGGCTCCGCGCCGTACAGCAGGCCAGGGTACCGCTGTACGAGCGGACCAAGATCATGCGCGTCTACACCTCCAGCGTGGTCCCCGGCATGTTGCAGACGCACGCCTACGCGACGGCTCTGCTCTCGGAGATCGCACGCTTCCACCGGACGCCGGACGACTCCTCGGCGGCAGCTGACGCGCGGCTGGAGCGCTCCCACGTCATCCGCCGGGCGGGGCGTCGCTTCCCGATCCTCGTAGAGGAGTCCGTGCTGCGGCGCGAGATCGGCGGCCCCGACGTGATGGCCGAGCAGCTCGGTCATCTGCTCCAGCTCGCGGCGCTCCCGTCCGTGACGCTGGGCATCATCCCGGCCCGCTCCGGTGCCATGTGGCCGCTGGAGACGTACACCATCTTCGACGCCGAGCAGGTGTCGGTGGAGCTGCTGACGGCCGCGATCACGATCACAGCGCCTCCGGAGGTGGCCCAGTACCTGGCCGCCCACGAAGAGATGAGTGCTGCTGCCGTGTACGGCCCCGCAGCGTTGCGGCTGATTGCGCAGGCCGTCTCCGTGCTCGCGTAGAAACCCGTAGAAACTCGCCCCCACGCCTTCGCGCCCGCCCCTACGGTCAGCCGTATTCCTCACCGACGGCTACGGGGGGCTCACATGGCCACGCTGGTCGAACTGCCGGACCCGGCAACGCTGTCCGACGCGCAGCAGCGCGGCGCTGGCTGCGTCTGGTGTGCCGCATCCCTGACGCCGGGCGACGCCCACGACCTCGGACCCCGGCCCGACCCGGGATTCGGCGGCTCCGTCACCTGGTTCCCCCGCTGCTGCATCACCTGCTGGGAAGGACGGACACGATGACGACCACCGAAAAGCTGAGCCCGGGGGACGTGGCGTACCGCCGGTGGATCCTCCACACCGAGCAGTGCGCCACCTGCCGCGCGGGCCGCGCCTGCGCCACCACTGTCCAGCTCGGAAGGGCGTGGAGGGCGGCCCGATGAACATCTGCGTGGACTGCGACAAGGCCATCCAATCGGGGGCTGTCGTCGTCGCGGCCGGGCACTCCATGTCGGGCGCCCGACCGGACATGTACGCCCACGCACTGGGCGACGAGGCTTGCCAGCCACGCGCCGGCAGCCGGGGTGACCAGCTCCGGCGAGCGATGGCCGAGGAGGCCGCACTCCACCGCTGAGACTCCCGCTCGTGCTCGCGTCGGCGGCGGCCGGGCGCGAGCGGGCCTACTCCTCGTCGCGGACGAGGTCGGAGAGCGGGGTGCCGATCGCGTCGGCGATCCGGATCAGGTTGTCGAGCCGCGGGGACGCGTGCCCCTTCTCGATGCGGTTGTACGAGTCGAGCCCGATGCCGGCGCGGAGGCTGACTGCCTCCTGGGTGAGGCCAGCGTGCAGTCGGGCGGCTCGTATCCGGTCGCCGACGGCTCGACGGCGCGCGAGGACGCGAGCGTCGGGCAGCGGCTGGTGGTGCACCTGCCCACGTTCGCCGGATCATGATCGTTTGTCTTTATGGTTGACCATAAAACGAGTGATCATGGATCCTGGCGCCCACGAACGGAGACCCATGCATCTGCTGTTCATTCCACTGGCAGGCCCCACCGAGAGGCGCGCCCCGCCCCCGCCTCCACGCGGGCCGACCATCCAGTCCTGGACCGACCCTCGGCACGCGGCACTCATAGCCGTCTGGGAGCGCGCGCAACCGCCCCCCGGTGTCGCTGCATTCATCTGGGAGAAGTAGTCGGAGCCCCGACCGCCAATGCGGTCGGGGCTCCCCTGCTTCCCGGCCACCCCCTCGGGCCAGCAGGGGGCCAGCAAGTGACCTTGAGGGGCCGAGAAACAGCGAAAACCCCAGCTCACGCATGCTCTGAGCTGGGGTTTCTCGGTAGGCCGTGTGGGACTCGAACCCACAACCAACGGATTAAAAGTCTGCCGTCGACTCCATGGGTCTCGTGCGGTCCCGTTGCCCCCGATCGGCTCCGTAGGCTCCTGCGCTGGTCAGGGCCACTTTGCGCGCCCCTCCTGCTGCCGCTCATGCGGCTTCGTGCGGTCTCGTGTGGTGCCGTTGGGTGGCGTTGGGGCCAGCAGGGGGCCAGCAGAAAGGCCCCGCCACCTGGGGTGACGGGGCCTTCCTCTGTTCCTCAACCAGCCTACTCCGCAAGCGACTTCGCCGGTCCGCCCTCGGTCTTCTTCCGGGCGCGCGGCACCACGGCAGCCGCGCGCTCGGTCAGCTCCTCCTGGTAGTCCTGGAACAGCTCCATGTACGTGTCGCTCGTCAGCACGATCGTGGAGTGCCGCAGCTTCACCTTCGCGTCGTGGAGGTCGCCGCCGCCGGCCTTCACCAGGGCCGCCGCCCCGTGGCGCAGGTCCCGCAGGTTGATGGGCGGAAGGTCGGTCGTCGCGAGGATCTCCCGGAATCCGTCGGAGAACTCCTCCGGGTGAACCCACGAGCCGTCCTCCGTGGTGAACATCTTGCCGGTGGAGTGCCACACCTTGCCCGCCGACAGCCTGGCGTCTCGCTCGGCCTCCTGGCGGGCCCTGTGCTCCCGCAGCACTTCGACGGTCCCCCGGTCGATGTGCACCGTGCCCGCCGACCCCGCCGTCTTCGGCTCAGTCTCGACGGGGGTCCAGCCGTCGACCACCAGCTCCTTCGCAACGGTCACCGTGGCGAGGTCGAGCTGTGCGTTCTCCCAGTCCTGGCCCGCTCCCTCGCCCCGGCGGAACCCGTGGTGCGCGACGAGGTGGTAGAACGCGTAGAACCGGTGCCCCTCGGCTGCGTCCAGGAACTGGCCAAGCTGCGCCGGGGTCCAGACCATGACCGGGGACGGCTTCTGCCCCGTCTCCCGCCACCGCGCCACTCGCTCCTCGGTCCAGAGGAGTCCCTTGGGCCTGGCCGCGGGCGCCAGCTCCACGTGCTTCGCCGCGTTGAACTCGGTCAGCTGCTTCTTGATCGCGTAGTTCAGCGCGATTCTCAGCGTGCGCCGGATGCTCTGCACGGTGGCAGGCCCTGTCACGCGGCGGAACGGGGGCATCGCCGCCAGCTTCGCGCGCTCCTGTGCCAGGCGGGCCCGCTCTGCCTCCGGTGGCCGGCCACCGCCCGACCACGTCGCACGAGCTACCTGTTCACGGCGGGCTGCATTCTCCGCGCGGATCACGTCGGCCCGGTCTGCGAGAGCGTCGAAGAACTGCTGCGCCTGACCGACACCGAACCGGTCGACCCGGTAGTGCCCGATCGCGGGGTCCAGGTGGAAGCGAACGTGGGACCGGTACCCGTTCGTCGTCGTGTTGCGGGTCTTCTTCGAGTCGAGCCAGGAGTCGAGCAGCTGGCTCATGGTCGACTTGCCTTCGAGGTCCACTCCGACGCCGAGGCGGCGTCTCACCTCGGCGGGGTCCGGGATGTCCTTGCGGTCCCGCATCACGCCCTGGAGGAGGTCGCCGACGCGGCGTGCACCCTCCTCGTCGTCTTCGTCCGGGAGGTCGAGGATCGAGCGGAGCTTGTCGAGGTCGCCCTGGGCATCCTTGACCGTGGCGTACCCCGTCCGCCGAAAGGGCCGGCGCTTCCCCTCGGCGTCGAGCGGCAGTTCCTGGCGAACGAAGTAGGCACCGTGGTTCTTGCGGGTCAGCTTCGGGCACGCCGCGCTCAACAGGCGACCGTCAGCACCTCGGCACTCGCATCGCTTGCTGACGCTCCCCGCACGACGGGACGTGGCCACGGCCTACTCCTTCTGCTGCTGTCCGAGGATGCCGCACGCGGTGAGCGCGTCGTACATCTCGTGCAGTTCGACGAGCACTTCCGGAGTAATTTTGCCCTCTCGTACAACCATGACCACGCCCGTGAGCGTCTGAATCGCTACAACGTGCCGCCCGGTGGGGACGTCTGCGCTCACCGCGTACTTCACAGCCCCCGTGCTCGCCGTCTTCGTCGATGCGTCCATCGCCCGGCCCCCGTTCGCTCAACTGTTCGATTCCTGGAGCGTACAACTCCGCTTCATGTGCGCTCTGTCACGTGCGGCCATCATGTCACTACGAAGCGTTGGTGCCTACACCCTTTCGGGGGGTTTCACGCTCTGCGACGCCA
>NZ_CP108371.1 GCF_035953295.1 Streptomyces sp. NBC_01335 | reverse complement strand
AGCCCGGAGGAACGACGCACGCCCCTACGGGGCGTAAAGACGAAAAGCCCTACGGGCTTTTAGGTAATTCCTCCGGAATTACCATAAACAATTCCTCCGGAATTGTTTATCCGGGGTTTCTGTTTCTGGGTGGCCGGGCAGGGGTCCGACGCTCCGCGCCGGCCCCTTCCTCTGACGGCTCGTCTGGCGCCACCCCGCAGCAGGCTTCGCCTGCCGTGGGGTGGGCCCGCTGTCGCGGGCGGCTGGCTATGAGAGGGGGTGGTCGCGGCCGGTCCTCCCTCAATCGGCCGGAGCGGCCTCCCCCTGACGCTGCATCACCACGCACCCATGGGTAGAGATTGGGATTCTCCTCTACCCCCGGTCTGGCCACCCTCGATAGCTCTGCATCACTACGGTTGCCTGGGTAGGGACTGGGATTCTCCCTCACCCCCGGATACACCCGGAGCGCCTTTTGATGCGCGGGTAGAAACACGAACCAACCACCACCCTCGGGAAATAGTGGACTCCGCTCATCAATGCTTTTCGACTCATCGGATGGCATCGCAGGGCGAAACGCGAAGCAGGGAAGGGATTTCCTTTTGCCCCCGATCGAAATGCGGAGATCTCGAACCGGAAAATTGGCCCGAGATCTCCGATTCACACTGTTCTATTTGCCGCAGTGGCATCTGATGTCCGGGCCGGGGACGGCTTCCTTCAACTCCGCAGCCGGCCCGCGAAGGGTGCCGCGCGCAGACGGCCGCGCAGCGTTTCCACGAGCGCTCCAAGAGCGAACGACTGGACCAGCGCGCTGATGGCCACCCCGGCGACGAGGTACCAGACGGATGCGTGCGTGCCGCCGATCGCATCGACTGCTCCTGCTGCCAGCAGGGAGCACGGTGCGGTGAGGAGGAACGGCCAGATCCCGACGATGCCGGGATCGGAGACGAGTGCGGCCACCACCTCGAACATGACGGACGCCCCGACGAGGCCCAGGTAGACGACGGAAGCAGGATTGGCGAAGGTCAGGCGCAGCAGGGTGCGAGAGTTCATGGTTCCCCCCAAAGGATCTTGTGATCCACATGCTCCTGGCGGAACCATGAACGCGGCGTGAGTACCCGTACTCACCTCCACCGCTCACCAGCTCATCTGGTGACCCGTCAGCGCCCCTCCCCGCAGGCGTCGGCCCGTCACTGCCGCCGGGCGAGAGCGGCGACACCGGCGAGTGAGCCCGCAGCCGTGTAGACGCCGCCGATCACGGTCACCGGCATCAGGGCCCCGGGCCAGAGGTGCACGACGATCGCCAGGACCACGCCCGCCAGGAGCAGCAGGACGGCGGCGAGGACAGCGGGGATCATCCACGACGGCACGGTCCGGGACGGGACCGCAGAGGCGGGGGCGGGGGCGGTGGGGGCCGGGGGCGGGACCGGCACCGGAGCGAGGGCGAGGGCGGGGGCGGCGGTGGCGGTGGCGGTGGCGGTGGCGGTGGTGGCGGTGGTGGTGGTCGTCATGGCGGTGGTCTCCTCAGTCATCGGCTGCACCCCTCCCACCGTGACGATGGCGGAGGACCCCGCACGGACGGCCGGCTCGTGGTCGGGCCGTCCGGTGGCGGGGCAGGCAGCACAATGCGACCGGCGGCAAGCCGCGCAACCCCCGCCGATCCGGGGAAAAGGGGAACCCGGCAGCATTGCAAAGAACTGTGGAATGCCCAGAGAGAACTCCGTTCGCCCTCCGAAAGAAATGCGGCTGCCCTTCACCATTTTTGAGTCAAGGGCAGCCGGATTCCCATTTTTCTATTCGCCGCAGTGGCATCCGACGCAGTTGAGGCAGCAGCGGCAGTCGGGGCACTGCTCGCGCAGGAGGTCGCCGCAGGGCTGGAACCGGTCCTCGGACGGGTCCGGGCACCAGCACTCGCAGCACGACCCGCACCGGGCGTGGACGCGGTCGGCGCGGCGGCCGTCGCGCACGGTGGTGGAGCGGTCCCCGCAGTCCCGGCACCGGCGCGGCACCACCGGGGCCGGCTCCGGCCGCAGGGACATCTCCCGCGCCCATTCCCGCAGCGCGTCCAGGTCGGCGGCGGTGAGCCCGGTGGCCGGGGCGACGGGGTGCGCGCGGAGCGGCCCGACCGCCGACAGGTAGCCGAGGGTCCGGCGTAGCTGCTCCTGGTGGTGGGCGCCGGCGCGGACCCATGCCACCGGGCGGTCGTGGGTCCGGGCCCACGAGACGATCTCCTCCGACCGGCAGTACAGAGCGGTCTTCGCGTCGGGGCACCGGCCGGGGTCCTCCACCCGCAGGTAGTGCACTGACCCGGTCTCCCGCAGCGGCACCAGCGGCGGCAGCGTCTCCCACCCGAAGGCGGGGAGCAGGGGTGCCAGCTCGGCGGGTGTGTAGGAGGAGACGAGCGCCAGGTCGGCGGGGAGCTCCGCGAGGGCCCGGCCGACCGCGGGGTCCAGGGCGAGCCGCAGGGGGGCCTGGCGGGGGTAGACCATCGCCGCCCACGCCCGCCACGCCGCCGACTCCGCCGCGTGCACGGCGTACCCGGCAGGCACCGGGCCGCCGTACGGAGACAGCACACCATCAATCTCAATCGCAATAAATGGATGCATATAGGAACAATAGCCAGTAATCCAGGGCGAGTTGGGCGGAAGTTCAGAAGAGCGCGGGATTCGGTCACGGTCGCCGGGCCAGGGCGGCCACCGTGGCGAGGGAGCCCGCCGTCCCGCAGACGGTGCCGATCACGTTCACCGGCACCAGGGCCCCGGGCCAGATGTGCACGACGACAGCGGCGACGACGGCCGTCAGGAGCAGCAGCACCAGGGCGACGGCGAGGACGGCGGGGGCCATCCACGACGGCATGGTCGAGGGAGGGGCCGCAGGGGCGGGGGCGGTGGGGGCCGTGGGCGGGACCGGCATCAGGGCGGGGGCGGTGGTCGGCTGCTGGACGGTGGTCACGGTGGGTCTCCTCGGTCGTCGGCTGCTGCGCCCCACCGTGACGATGGCGGAGGACCCCGCACGATCGGCCAGCAGGTGGCCGGTCGGGCAGGTGCCAGCGGGGCAGGCAGCACAATGCGACCGGCGGGGGCAAGCCGCGCAACCCCTGTCCGAACCAGCTGCCATGGGTGCTGCCACACCGATACCAGGGGTTCCCGGGAGTCCGTCCAGGTCAGCAACCATGGCAGCAACCCCACGGCAACACCTGCGGCAGCGCCCATGGCACGACCTGCGGCAGCTGGGCGGACGGCCCGACCGCCTCTGGCTGGCGCGCTCCACCACGGGCCAGGAGAGAGACCCGCGCAGCGGCGCCCGCGTTTCCCGACGCCCCGCCGGCCGCCAGGTCTTGCCGTCCGGCTCTGTCCGGTGGTCGGGGCTGTCGCCTTCTACGGCGGCGGCATGGTCGCTCCGGCGGTCCTGCCCACCGCCCGCCCCGCCAACGAAGGGGTGGAGCGCACCTCGCGCTCCACTCTCACCCGGAAGGATTCACCGTGTCCCACCGCCTCCTGGCCCTTCTCGCCTTCCTCACCGCGCTCGTGGTCGTCATGTTCCTGGGCGGCGTCATCTACCTGGCGCACCGTCACCCCTCCGCCGCCGCGCCCCTGGACGCCGCCCTGAGCGCCGCGGCC
The DNA here is from genome assembly GCF_035953295.1 of Streptomyces sp. NBC_01335. Classification (GTDB taxonomy): domain Bacteria; phylum Actinomycetota; class Actinomycetes; order Streptomycetales; family Streptomycetaceae; genus Streptomyces. The sequence continues at coordinate 103,337 of NZ_CP108371.1, read as the reverse complement.
GTCCTCGCCGCATACGCGACTACCCCAAGCCCGGCTGCGGCCACTGACCGCTCCGGCTTCCACCCCCAACCACCGGCCCGGCCGCTTCCCCCTCCGGAGAACGCGACCGGGCCGGCCGTCGGGATCTGCCGCTCTTCGCCCACCCCCGCCGGGGCTCCGGAACCCGCAGCGGCCGGGCGAGCTGCGCTCTGCCGGGTCACTGCTGCTTGTGGCAGGCGACGGCCAAGGCGGCCACGGCGACGACGAGGCCACCCTCGCCAAGCACCGTGTTGATCGGGCCCGAGGCACCGGGGCGGACCAAGACGACGAACCCGGCGAACGCGCACGCCATCACGCCAACCGCGACGCAGAGGCAGACCAGGACGACCATGGCCCACGGCGGGAGCACGGCGGCGGCCGGGGCCGGCGGGGTGGGAGCGGCCGGCTGCGGGAGCTGGGGGGTGGTGAACATGGCGAGTTCCTCTCATTGGTGGCGCGTATGTAGGTGAGGGTGACGCCGTCCCGGAGCCGTGCAGGGTTGGCCACTGGACGAGCGCGGGACCCACAGTCCGCGCTGGCCGCCGGTCATTCAACATCTCGCGAAAATCCGTTCCGCCCCTCTGCGGAGCGGGTCCTGACAGGGCGTGGAGCGGATTCGCGAGAGCTGGACAACCGGCCGGTCGCGGGCCGTGGCAGCACACTGCGACACCAGGCAAGCGGGACACCGTGGAGGCCGCTCTGCGGGCTGCCTACCCGGACGAGGTCCGTACGGTCGAACGGCGCCTGCGGGGCCGGTAGCGGGCGGTACGGTGGTCGGGAACGCAGAAGGGGCCCCGAGGCGATTTGAGCGCCTCGGGGCCCCTTCTGGGTGACGGGTGAGCGTCGGTCTACAGCAGGATCCCGTGGGCGATCCACGTGGCGAGCGCGTCCGCTCTCACGAAGGTGAAGAAGGGATCCATGAGCGAGGCGCACCATCCGACGAAGGTGATGGCCTGAAGCACGAGCAGGGAACGCAGATCGTCCTCCACCGGCTCGCCGTCCTGTCCTGGAAATCCCGTGAGCAGTCTCATACCGATAATTGGGGCGACGAAGGCGATCACTGCGGTCAGGGCCATCACGACGATGCTGGGGCCGGGGTCGGCCTGCAGAGCGACCATGAACGTCAGCCAGAGCACCCAGCTGAGGTAGGTCATCAGCAGTATGCAGAAGTAGCGGCGCACGAGCGGCGGACCCGCCGCCAGTACGAGCGGCGGGTTCGCCGGCCCTCGTGGGGGGTCGGGCGGAACAGGGTCCCAAGAGGCGGGGCTCGGTGGGTGGGGGGTCGGTGGCCGGATGCCGCCGAGATTCTGGGTCCAGCGTTCAGGATTCTGGCGCATCTCGTGCTGCCGGACGGCGAGCCCTTCGAGGAGCTGCGCGTAGAAGTCCGTGTCGTCGAGAGAGCCCTGGGCGGGTCCGGCTTCGTGGAGGCTCCCGTCCTGCCCGGCAGTCGGGCTTCCCCGGAGCCCTGTGGCAAGGGCCGGCTCGTCGGAGCTGACCTGCGTTGACACCGCGGGAACCTGTTCCTCGATGAGCCGGCGGTTCTGCTCGCGCAGGACGTCGACCTCCCCGCGCAGTAGGCGGGCCTGCTCCTGCTGGTCGGCGAGTTCGGCCTCGATCTGTCGGGTGTAGTCCTGGGCGTGTTGCAGTTTTCTGTTCTGCTTCTCGATCCGGTCGAGGGCTTGTTCCAGTTGGCCGCTGAGACGGGCCCCCTGGTCCTCCAGCTCGGCGAGACGGGCCGCCTGGTCCTCCAGCTCGGTCAGTCGGGCCGCCTGGTCTCCCAGCTCGGTCAATGCCTTGCTGTGCTCCTCGGTGAGGCGCGCGAGGTCGATCTGGATCTGGGCGAGCTGCGTGGCCGGTGAGCCGCTGGCGGCGTGTGCCGCCCGGCACAAGTTCTCCAGCCTGCCGTACGCCTGATCGTCCATGGGGTGGCCCTGCTCGGCCAGGAACGACCGGAGCTTCGGCAAGTCCGCGGCGTTCAGGATGCGGTCGCCGCTGAGGTACCGGGACACCGTGGAGTAAGCGACGGGAACGGCGTCGGCGATCGCTCGCTGCGTGCCGCCCGCGGCGAGGTATCCGGCCACGGCCTCCCGCAGCGCTCCCGCGTAGGCCTTCGCCGGAACGCCCTCGTTTTCCGTACCGTCCATCCGCTCCCCCGCCCCGGTCCCCCGTCCCGAACGCGTTCACCTCCACGTCCGGGTCCACGATTCTCCTACACCCCGTCGGAGGGGCACCATCACATGAACAGCCAAACTGTGCAGGCGCGTTGACAACTGCCGGGAACACGTGGTTCCCACTCCCGCACCCCCGGCCACCGCTCGAAGCTGGTACCAGCGGTCGCACGGGGCGGACGCGAACTCGAGTGAATGAGGTCAGACGATGGCTGTCTCTGCGAACCTGGTCCCCGCGTCCGTCACCGCCGTCTCCGGCCTCGCGACCGTCATGGCCGGCGCACCCTGGTGGGGCGTCGTCATCTGTCTCGTCATCACGCTGGCCGCCACCTCGGTCCAGACCCTGTTCCCGCAGGACTCCCCCGACCGGCTCACCTGGTGGACCGACCACCGCGCACACCGCCACCTGCGCCGCAACACCCGCCGGCAGCGGGACATCCCGCCCGGACCGCCCGCATGACTCCGACCCCGAATCCGGCCGGGCACGACAGCGGGCGGCCCTGGGCACGGGGCGAGGTGGCAGGAAGCAGCGCTCCGGGCGCCCGCAGCAGCCGTCAGAGCGCGGCGCGCTCCTGGCGGGTGGGCCAGCAGCGGATAGCTGCTGGCCCACCCGTACGGCGCGGGCTGTACTACTTCGATGCCGTGACGCGCGGCATCCAGGGAGCGATGCCCGGGGTTTCCAGCGCCTTGAGGTGGCGCCAGATGAACACCCAGGGCTCCAGGTGGGTCCCGTTGATGCCGCACGTCCTCAGGAACGCGACGTACCGCTCGTAGTCCGGCAGGGACTCCCCCCGCAGCATGTCGCTGATCGAGCTCCGCCGCAGGACCATACCGCTGCGGCGCTCCAGCTCCCGCAGGGACGGAGCACCGCACCAGACGTGCACAGCCTTGAGCGCCAGCATCAACTCCGCAGTGCAGGACACGGGCATCGGGTCGGGCTGCCCGGAGGGCGGCACCGGCTGCCGAGCCCGCCGAGAACCAGCCTCACTCTTGCCGCTCACCCTGAGAGTCCCGTAGTCGGTGGTGAGCGGAGTCGCTATCTTCGCCGCCGACGGGCGCATACGCAGGGACTCCGCCTCCCAGAGGTCGTGGAGCTTCGCGCGCTCTTCCTTCCCCAAGCCGAGGGCCACGCAGATGATGTCCAGGTCGGCACGGCTGAGCTGGCGTCGACTCGTGAGAGCCGCCTCGAACGCCGCAGTCACAGACTTCCAGTCCACCCTGGCGCTCCTGGAGCCCGGCGGCGCCACGTTGCTGGCAGACACCTTGGTATTGATCAACCGGGCCAGGACTTCAGCCAAGGTGTACCGAGTGATGTCCTGAGTTCCCATGACCTTTTCAAGGCTGGGAGAAGAACGCCTGTTCAGCGCCACGCGAGCTCACCCCCAGGACGGAAGGCCCCCTTGAGGCTTCCGTATGCAGCGGTGACGGCGCCGATGAGGGCCGCCACCAGGAGCTCGCCCGCGACCTCGGCCTCGTGACCGGCGTGCCACATCCACGCGAGGCCGGCCGTGGCGAAGATGATGACCGCGATGATCACGATCTTGCGGACCCAGCGCAGGGTCTTGCGGAAACCGAACCCCCGAGCAGCCCCGGGGGTGATGACGCACCCCGGAGAGGTGGGCAGGGGGTTCGGGAAGGTCGGGACGGGCTGGAGCACCCAGCCGGATCCCTGCACAAAACGCCACAACGACGTCAACGAGCCACACTCCTGTTGGTCTTCAAGCCTGGACGGATACAAAAAATCGGGGGTTAGCGGGCCCCCGGGACGTCGCCTTCGACGTCTTGCTTCCAGCTTGCCTCACGCGCGTGGCGGATCCAACTCCCTATTTCTGCTTGGCCACATGCCTCGGCAAGCGCGTCAACAGCGTTTGCCCCGGACGCTCCTGACAGGGCATAAATGGACTATTGCCCCAAAATGCACGGTCGGGGCGGAGTCCAGGGACGGGTTGGTGTCCGGGAGGGCGCTCAGGGTGTCCGGCGGCCGGATGCGGAGAGGGCGAAAAGCGCTGGTCAAAGCCGGACGCTGTCCAGGACCGTCCGATACTGTCCGGAGGCGTCCGGCACTGTCCGAGAACACGCTTTTTAAATTCCTGAGCGCGCACTCTGGTCTCCGAGCCCGCTTCACAGCCTGGACGGACTCACGGAGGCGGCGTTTAGCGGCACCACCTCCCACAAGCGTGATCAGAGTCACACCTGAGCGGCGGTTTGTACCCAGCGTACGGACCGCCGCTCACGCATGCCCACGGACGAATCCAGGGCAACGATCCACAGCGGCGCAAGGTGCTGAGCGGCCCTCAGGTTCCCGTAGCGGGCGGCGCAGTGTCGGGGAACACAGAGGGACCCCGAGGCGATTTGAGCGCCTCGGGCCGAGCCGGGACAGCCGTAGTGATCATGGCTGACGCCCATCTGGTGCCACCGCTGCACCTATTCACTGCCGGCCTGGCCTGACGCGGTGAGGCGATGTTCCTTCATGGCTCGCTGGTCGATTGATCAACCGAAGGCGTTGCGGGTGGCTCTCCGTCCCCTCTCCTCTGTCGCTGAACGGTGTGCCACGCGAGTAGTAGCCCGGCAACTCCTCCACATGCACCGCCCAGAGCGGTGACGAGCCCGGTGATGGCCGTGATGATGTCAGCGCTGCTCGAACCGGAGGGCAGTTCGGGTGGAGCAGGAGATGCGCTGTTGCGGTTGAAATACGGCTCGGAATATAGGCCGATGAACATGAACAGGCCCAAGAGGAAGACCCGTAGGGACCATGTCCGCAAGCGCCGGAGTCGTTCGACGGTTACTGACTTCATAGGACCTTCTTGCCCACTGGGGAGTAGGAACAGCCGCCCTCACGACGGCAACCCGCCCCGCCCGAGCCGCTCAACGGCAGCCACTTGGTCGCCTCATGACAGCAGACCAGCCCGCGCCCACAACACGTGACCAGGCGATCAACAACCGAACACGCAACCGCTGCCACCACCACGCCCGCTCACCGCCGGTACGGTGGGCGGGCACAGTAGAAGGGGCCCCGAGGCGATTTGAGCGCCTCGGTGCCCCTTCTGTGTGCTGCTGCGTGCCGGTCAGGCGTGGGCGTGCTCCTGCCCGTATCCGTTGGCGATCAGGGTGCGGGCCTCGGTGAGGTAGTCGCTCGCGGTGGACTGCTTGACGCCGCACGCGTGCTCGATGTCGTACAGGGCGACGGTGCCGGTGCCGGAGCTCAGGACCATGCGGGCGACCTTGCGTACGGCGCGCTCGCGGGCGGTGAGGCGGGCGGTGTCTTCGTCCTCGGCGGCCTGGCGCTCGATGCGGGCGGCCTCGGCGCGGCGCTGGGCGGCGTCGTGGTCGAGGCGGGCGGCTTCCTCGCGGGCCTGTGCGTCCTGGTGGAGCGCGAGGCCGGCCGCGCGCTTGTCCTCGGCGGCCTGGCGTTCCAGTCGGGCGGCTTCGGCGGCCAGTCGCTTGGCCTCGGCGTCAGCTTCGGCGGCCAGGCGCTTCTCTTCGGCGGCGGCTTCGGCGGCCACGCGCTTGGCGTTGGCGTCGGCCTGGGCGGCGGCCTGCCGCTCCTGGGCGGCCTGGTGGTCCAGTTCGGCGGCGGACAGACCCTCAAGGGCGCGCTCGGCTGCCTCGTCGCGCATCCGGAGGGTCTGGCGCTCGGCGAGCTCGACCTCGCGGTCGAGGCGGGCGGCCTCGGCGCGGGCCGCCGCGTCCTGGAGCAGCTTCTCCGCCCACGGTCTTGTCGTGGACGACGGCCGCGGTGCGGGCGAAGTCTAGGGCGAGGGTGGACTTGCCCATGGCGGGGCGGGCGCCAATGACGATGAGCTGCTCGGGCTGGAGTCCGCCGGTCAGCGCGTCCAGGTCGGCCAGCCCGGTCGGGATGCCGGTCATCTTCACGCCGCCGCCGGTCCCCATCCGGGCTTCCAGGCTGTCCCAGAACGTCTCCACGACCTGGGCGACGGGGACGTAGCCGGAGGTCTCCTCGGGCCGGTCCGGCACGTCACCCGGGCGGCTGCGTGTCGTTACCCGCTACGAGCGCTGAAGCGCTGTCGAGCTATGGGAGGCACCGAGTGGTCACACTCAACATCGAGTGCATGTTGTTCGAGGTCGACGAGGTGTGGCGCGAGGTGAAACTCGATGCCCCGCTGCCCGCGCTGACGGGAGTGAGCGGGACGGGCAAGAGCACGACGCTGGAAGCGGTGTGGTGGACGCTGGCGGTGGAGAGCGCGAGGCTGATGGACGCTGCGGCGTTATGCAGCCGCGTCGGGTTCATCGCCCGGATCGGCGGGGAGCGATGGCAGGTCACCCGCAGCACGGTGGACCGGAAGGAGGACGTGTCCTTCGCCCAGGGCACGCTGAGCCTCCCGGAACATCACCCGGTCAAGCGCAGTGGTTCCCGCCGGTCGGCAGCCGAGTACTTCCAGGATCTCCTCGGCATTCCCCGGCTGGGCGCGGGCCGTACACGCGTGACGCTGGACCTGCTGGTGCCGTGGCTCTATGCGCGCCAGCGTGATCTGCCGAACGACTACCTCGGCCGGCAGAGCAAGGAGCAGCGGACCGCGGTGGGGCGGGTGCTGCTGGGCGCTGATGACGAGACGGTCGATGCGCTGCGCCAGGAGTTCAGCGCCAGGAAGAAGGAGTGGGGGGCGGCGAAGAACCGGGTGATGCGGATTCTGCGCGACCGTGAGGAGCGTGAGCTGCCGTCCGTCGAGGACCTCCAGCGCCGTGGTGAGCAGTGGGCCGCGCAGCACGGACAGGAGGCCCTGAAGGCACAGAGGGCCGGGGCGGAGCTGAGTGATCTGCACAGCCAGCTCGCCGCGCTCCAGGAGAAGGCGTCCGGGGCGGAGGAGGCCCGGCGGGCCGCGCGCGTGGCCGCCGACGACCGGGAGCGTACGGCGCGGGTGCTGGAGGCGGCCGCTGCCGAGGCGAGGGGGCGCCTGGCCGGGTTGCGGGAGGCCGCCACCGATCCGAGTCTGTGCCCCACGTGTGTACGGGCGCTCGATCTGACGGGGCTGTCGGAGGACGACTGTCCCGTGTGCCGGCGTTTCGACCCCGAGCGCCGTCAGCGTGCCGAGGAGTTCGAGCAGCGGATGTCCCGGGCGCAGCAGTCCGCTGAACAGTCGCGTGAGGCGGCCCAGCGCGCGGGGCGGGCGGCTGACGAGGCCCGTGGCCGGGTCGGTGACGCCGAGCGGGTCGTCGTGGAGGCGGCGGCCGCGGCGCGGGCGTTCGCTCAGGATGTGATCGCACCGAAGCAGCAGATCATGGTGGAGGCCGAGGCGGCGGTGCGGGAGCTGGCCGCGCGGCTGGAGCAGAACGCCGAGCACCTGCGCGAGGTCGCGGAGCTCACGGAGCTGCGCGAGCGGCTGCCCCGGCTGGAGAAGGACAAGGAGACCGCGGAGGCCGCGTACACCGTTGCCCGGCAGGACACCGATCTGATGGTGAAGCAGGGAACCGACCGGTGGTCGCGTCATGCGCTGCGCCGGCTGCAGGCGTGTGACCCGGAGATCCACACGGTCTCCATCAGTCCGGAGGACTTCTCCCTCACCATCAACGGGAAGCCGTTCGACGCGCAGGTCGTCGCCGGGCACGGGAAGACCCGCGCGAACCTCAGTGTGCTGCTGGCTCTGCGCGATGCCGCCCGGGAAGTTCCGGCGATGCCGGTGCCGCAGTTCCTGATCGTGGACGGCCCGTTCACCGGCCTGGGCGAGGGACCGGAGGACCAGCGAAGCGGCAACGCGCTCCTCGACGGTCTCACCGACCTCGCCACCTTCGAGGACCCCTCAGGCGCCGGGGGACAGGTCATCATCGCCTGCAACGAACTCCCCGGTACCCCGGGACCGGCGGTTCGGGAGATCCGTACCGGCCTGGCCGACGGTGTGATCCCGGGCCTGCCCCCGCGCGAGACCACCACGGCGTAGCGAAACGGGTGAGCGGCCGAGGCGGTGACGGGTCATCGCCTCGGCCTGCCCGTGGGCTACTCGCTCTCCTCGCGGTCGGCTCGGACGTCCGCCTCGCAGCGGGCGCAGTGGTCGCAGCGGGTCGGCATGCCGTCGCGGGGAACGACGACCGCGTGACTGCCGGGGTGGCCGCAGAAACCGCACTTCATGGTGATCACCTCCTTCACCCCTTCCCGCTCTCGCGGCGGGAGGGACAGGATCGCGGCGCGGGCGTGTGAGCGGAATGCCCCGCGTGGGGCGCCGGGATGCCGGAGGGGCACATGTCCCTGCTGCCGGGGGCGTGGCCACAGGTCGGCGCGGGCCACGCGGAGGCAGAGGCGGGGGTCGCGATCAGGTTCCGGTCGGCAAGTCCGGCACGGTCCGGACTTCGTCAGCCAGCGTGACGGCGGCTCAGGTCCTCCAGCAGTGTGCGCCAGTCCTCGCCCTGTCTGCGCCGGAGGACCGCTTCCTCCATCGCACGCGGCGGCAGCGCGGCGAACATGTCCGCGAGCGGCCCGCCCCGGCCCTCCTGGGCGCCCCACCACAACCGTTCGGCCACCGCCACGTTCCGGGTGATCCAGAATTCTGGAACGGTGTGCCGTCCGGCCGGCACAGGAACGCGGGGCGGGGGCGCGCCCGCCAGGGCGGCGGCCCGTTCGCCGTCCTGGGGCCCCACGACGACCGCGCGGGCCCGCGCGGTCGCGGCGAGCGCGGGAGCGAGCGCCCGCTCGGCCTCCGGCCCGAACCGGGCGAGCGCGGCAACCAGGGCGTCCACGGCGGCCAGCGCCTCCATCGCCGCCGACGGCGACCACCCGTCCGCGACCACGGCCTCCCACACCTCACACGCCGCTACGGCCAATGCCCCGACCCGCTCCGGCAGCTGCATACCCGGCCCGGTCCGCGTAACCGCCGGCGTCCTTCCCCATACGGACGGACGCCGTCGTAGAGCTGAACTCACCGGCCGGCGTGCCGCGCTCGTCCGAAGGTCCGCGAGGTGGGCTGAGCAAGGTCGAGGAGGTTCTGTCAGCCGTCGGCGTCCTCTACCGGCCGCGTCAGCGTTTCACTGACGTCCGGCTCGCGTCAGTGAAATGCTGACGCTCGTGACGAAAGAAGTCGACTACGCGGAGCGGGCGGAGCGCAAGCGGGCCGCCGAGGAGCTCCTGCAGGGCCGGTACGGTGACCCGGACGGCTCCCGGATGGTGGGGCGGGCGGCCGTGGCCGCCGTGGGCCTGGCCGTCAGCGGCTACACCCCGTACGGGCGCGAGCCTCGCGAGGTGCCGCGGGAGGACGTCCTCGCGGCTCTGGCGCAGGTCGCCGAGATGCGCGAGCAGGCCGACCGGGCCGAACTGCGGCTCATCCACGCCGCCCGCGAGCGCGGCGCCTCCTGGCAGGCGGTCGCCGACGCCCTGGGGCTCGGCACCCGCCAGTCCGCCGAGACCCGCGCTCTGCGCCTGGAGCGGGCCGTCCAGGCGCACCACCTCGGCAGCCGCGACGTCGCCTCCCAGCGTCTGGACAAGGCGCGCGACCGGGCCGAGGCCGCATGGTGCGCCGCGCACGCCGACCGCATCCGTGAGGTCAGCGAGCGGCTGTACGACACGGCGGGCGCGTGGGACCTGCCCCGGGGCCGCAACGGGGTGCGGGGCGCGCTGCACGCGATCGGGGAGCTGCTGGCCACCGACGGCAGCCCGGCCGCACTGGTCAACCGTCTGCGGACCGTACGGCTCGACCTCGCCCCGTACGGCGGTGACGGGCCGGAGCCGGCCGGTAAGCACGCCCCGGCCGCCGCCGAGGCCATGGCGGCCGTGGTGGATCTGCTCGACGGCCGCGACGCCGTACGCCAGAGCGTCACCGCCGCCCGCGGCGAGAAGCCGTAGCGCGCTCGCTCGCCGCGCGGCCCCGGGGGCGACGCGAACAACGCTGCGTCAGCGGACCGCTGACACGGCGTTTCCCTGTTCGACAGGCGGGCAGGGCGCCGGAGTCCGCACTCGTACGGGCCCGCCCGCGAGACGGCAGGCCCGGGCCGACGGCCCCGGCGGGCGGGCAGACCCGGACGGCGGCCGGACGGGGCGGCGCCCGGCGTTACGGCTGTGCGTGCTGGTTGTGGAGGCGCGGCAGCCGGGTGGCGGCGCCCCGGTGCCGTGCCGCCGGGGTCACCGGGTGCGGGACGGGCGGCGGGACCATCGCCCGCTACGGCCGGGTCGACCTTCTATGCATCGACGAGCTGGGCTCACTGGAACTCGACCGTTGCGGCGCCGAACCCCTCTTCCAGGCCCTGACCGAACGCGAGGAGAAGAACAGCGTCGCCCATCGCCTCCAACGAGTCGTTCTCCGGCTGAACCAAGGCCTTCTCCGACCCTCGGCTCTGCGCTGCGATCGTCGACCGCCTCACCTTCGGGGCGGCGCGCCGCCGTCGCCCGGGAGGAAAACTCCTGGCGCGTGGAGCCGGGCCGACCATCCCGACCTCGCGGTGCTGCACCGGGGCGGCTGCACCCTCAGTCGGCGCGGCGGCCTCATCCCCCGCGAGCAGGCCGTCCTTGCGCTGAGCGAGGACTACATCCGGTGCTGTGAGATCTGCACCCCCGAGACCGGAATCCGGGCGGGCCGATAGTCGGCCTCCCGCCGCGCGGGGTGGGCTCGCGGCCGGGGCTGACGGCCTGGTCGCCGCGCTCGCGGCCGGGGTCGCCGCCGCGGCGCGGTGCGAGTCGCCGAACTCGGCGGCACGGCACCGGCCGCGCGGCGAGGACTTCGCGAACCGCCTCGACGCCGGCGTGGCCGTCGCCGAGGCCCTGCTGAACATCGCGGACCTCGACCGGGCGCAGCGCGGCGGGCGGCCCGGGCCGCTGGACTCGCGGCGGTACCTCTCGCGTACCTATCACGGGCCGAACGATCGCCCGCACCGACGGGGGCGTGCGTACGGGAAACGGATACCCGGCGGCCTGCGCCACGCGGACGGCACGGTCCGAAGCGGTGCGGCGGGCGCCCTCGCCTTGAGATCCTCAAGGGCTTCCGCGCCGCCGCCACCCGCTACGAGAAAAGCGCCTAGATACACCTCGGCACCGTCACACTCGCAGCCCTAGCCATCTAGCTCCGAACATGGTCCGGGAATCGACGCCTAGTACACGTCGACGTAATCGGTCCTATTGTTCCAGGTGTTGTAGACGGTGCCGCCGCAATTGAAGTCGGACAGGTCGTAAACATAGCCGCCGGGCCCGATCTCGATCAGGTTGTCGCACTCGGAGACCAGGTACACAGTGTGCGTGCTGTTGTTCCACACGCTCGACACCTTGTCCTGCACATTGGAGCCCACCGCGTAGGTGCCCGGCCCGTTGGCGGCGGACCACGCCGCGCCGTCGTAGCCGGGGTAGTCCCAGAGGCACACCCAGCCACTCTTGCAGTCCGACGAAGCGGCGGACGCGCTGGTGGCAGAGCCGGCCATGAAGACCGTGGCCAGGGCGGCAGAAAGGGCAGCAGCGGATATCGCCCGTTGTATGCGCATGTGTGATTCTCTTTCTTTCGAAGGAAATTACCCGAGATCGAGCTGCCGCGACCCTAACAAGCGCGAGTTTTGATAGGCCGTCATTATTCGACGGGCACGCCACATTCAAGCCAGCAGGAATTTCCCTTTCCAGTGAATCGGAATGGAACGGCAGGTGGCGGGCGGGTGTACCCCCTAGACGACCAGAACGTTGGGCCGGGAACCGCTGGGGGGACCACGGAGGAAGCATGCCGTTCGTCGGCCCGTTCCCGGGAGCGCGCGCAGCGCCGCATCCTGGCCGGATTCGATCCGCCGGACAGGGCGGCGGCCTGGCCGTCCGCCTTCGTCAGCCAGCGTGACGGCGGCTCAGGTCCTCCAACGGCGTGTGCCAGTCCTCGCCCTGACCGCGCCGGAGGACCGCCTCCTCCATCGCGCGCGGTGCCAGCGCGGCGAACATGTCCGCGAGCGGCCCGCCCCGGCCCGCCTGCGCGCCCCACCACAACTGCTCGGCCACCGCGGAATTCCGGGTGATCCAGAATTCTGGAACGGTGTGCCGTCCGGCCGGCACGGGAGCTCGGTCCGGACGGGCCGCGCCCGCCGGCGCGGCAGCCCCTTCACTCTCCTGGGACTGACGCCAGCAGTTCCACGATCAGGTCTCGGCCCCCGGCGCAGCCGGGGCCCTTCGTCGGTGCGATCTCCAGATCCTCAGCATCCACGCGCAGTCCTCAGGCTCGCCCAGCGCTCATGTCCGCTCTCGTCAACGACGGCCGGAGACTTGAGTGCCGGGGGCCGTTCGCCACGTCGAGCGGGCTGTTCGGCACGTTCGCGGAGACCGGGCACCCGCTCGCCGCGCAGCCCCGGCGATACGAACACCACCGTGTCAGCGTTCCGCTGACACGGCGTCTCGCCTGGTCAGTGCGGGCCGGGCGGGCGGCGTACGGGCACCGGCCGTCACGCGGGCCGGTGTGACGGCTGTACGTGCGGGTCGTGGAGGCGGTGGAGCGCGGCGCGCAGACGGTGTCCGTCGGGGGTGGCCGGGATCTTGAGGCGGGCGGGGTTCATGGACGCGAGGCGGGCCAGGGCGTGGTCCAGGGCCTGGGGGTCGGGCGGGACCGTGGCGGGTCGCGGACTGGAGCCGGTAGAGGGCCTTGTAGAGGGTCTGGGAGATCCCGGCGGCGTATCCGGCGAAGGGGGCCATGGCCTCCAGCAGCTCGTCGGCGGACGAGCGGGGCGCGGTCTTCGGCGGCGCGGCCGGGAGCGGGGGCGGCCGGGAGCCAGCTGACCACGGCGCAGTCGTATGCCGTCGGCGCGGGGCAGCTGCGGTCCTTCAGTCCTCGCTCGAAGCCCGGCAGCCCCGGTGGGCCCCGGGACGGCAGCCGGAGGGTGGCGTCATGGGTGACGCCACCCTGTGCCGGTCGGCGCGAGGCAGGGACTCCGCTGAGCGGGGCGGGTACGGGCATCGGCGCCGCCGGTATCCCGGCGCGCCCGGTGTTACGGCTGCGCGTGCCGGTAGGGCGCGCCGGTGGCGGCGGGGCGCGTCCCGGGTCAGCGGCTGCGGGACGGGCGGCGGGCGGGGGCGGTGGGGCGGCGGTGGGCGGGGACGGCGGGTTCGGCGGGGGCGGGCCCGGTGCCGGGCGCGGTGTTGGTGGTGGTGGAGCGGGCGCGGGCGGCGGCCGGGGAGACGCGGGGGCGGTCGGGGACCGGGGTACCGGGCGGAGCGGTCAGGGTGTGGAGGGTCGCGGCGACCAGGCGCTCGGCGAGCTGGGCCCGGGGGGCCGGGAAGGGCCGGGCCGGCGTGTACTGCGTCGGCGGACCCGCGGACCAGGCCGGGATCGCCCCGGAACACGCGGCCGAGCGCCTGGTCCGGGCCCTCACCGCCGGCCGCTCCGGCTCTGGCTCACCGACCCGGCCGCAACGGCGCGGTGGGGCATCGGCGGCGCCCTGGTCGCGTCCCGAGCCAACCGGGTCACGGCCGCTTGCGGCAGGCAATGACCAGGGCGGCTGCGGTGAGCATGAAGCCGCCCACGCCGATCGCCGTGTTGATCGGGCCCGCGGCACCGGGGCGGACCATGACGACGAACCCGGCGAACAAGCTCGCCATCCCGCCGAGCGCGATGGCGAGGCCGGCCAGGGCGGCCTTTACCCAGTGCGGGAGCACGGCGGCCGACGCCGGGCCCGCCATGGTGGCCGAGGCGGGCGGCGTGGTGGCCGGAGCGGGCGGCGTGGTGGCCGGAGCGGCCGGAGCGGCCGGAGCGGCCGGAGCCTGGTCGGCGGGCGGCTGCGGGAACTGGAGGGCGGTGGACATGCGCGGGTTCTCCTTCTTGATGATGGCCTCGAGGGTGACGCCGTCCGGTGGCCGTACAGAGTCGGCCGCCGGACGAGCGCCGGGCTCACAGTCCGCGCTCGCCGCCGGCCATTCAAGATCTCGCGAAAATCCGTTCCGCTCCCTTTTCTGGAGCGGGTGCCTGACGGGGTGTGGAGCGGATTCGCACGGGCTGGACAACAGGGCGGTCGCGGGTTGTGGAAGCACACTGCGACACCGGACGGTTAGCCCCACAAGTCCTGCCGCCGGACCGCTGGCCCCACCCCGGCGCTGCGCTCAGGTGGTGGACGGCCGCGCCCCGCTGCCTCGTGCGGGAATCTGTGGACCGCACACTCCGTCGCGGCTGAAGAAGAGGACCAGGACGCGTCACCACGGTCCGCGCACAAGCTGGACCGGATGCGGCTTGGTCGCCTTGGCTGTCGCCGCCTCTGAGCACGACCGCCAGGCCGTGCGTCTGCGCGCGCGGTTCGGCCGCTCGGGCGCAGCCTCTGCTTCTGCCTGCAGAGTCAGGTGTTCCTGGCCGGGAGCCGGTATTCGTACTTGCGGGGGCGGAGGTCTTCTTCGGCCGGTTCCCAGTCGAGATAGTGGGACACGGTCCCTTCGCTGGGGGTGTAGGGGTCGGTACGGGTGTCGATCTTGATGTCGCTGACGACGTAGAGGTCGACGGTGTTGTCCGCGTCCCGGGCGTGGAGGACCTCGTTGATCGTCAGCTCGACGCTCGTCGCGGCGCCCGTGGTGCCCTTGACCTCGACGTGGCGTTCTTCCGCCCCTCGGGTGCAGCGCAGGTCGTAGGGCTTGCCGAGTTTCTCGACGTTCCAGCCGTCGTCTTCGTAGTGGGTGATGGCGAAGGATTCTGCATACTCCTCGATGGTTTTGCGCTTCTTGGGGTCGGAGATGTAGCCGGCGCCGCGGCGGCGGCGTTGAGGCCTCTTCTTGCCCTCGACCTGCTCGGCGGTGAAGCCGGGCGACTTGTCGAGGGGGACGTCTTCGGGCTCCTCGGGATCGAACGGGATGCCCGCGAGGTCGAGGAGACGCTGGGGCGGCATCTGGACGAGCTTGCCCATGCCGCGGTCGGTGCCGGAGCGGCGGATCGCGTCGCTGCCGGCTTCGGTGAGCGGCCCGTCGGGTCCGAGGGGGACGTGGTCGAGCTTGGCCAAGGGCTCGATGCCGAAGCGCTGGGGGTACTTCAGGCGCTGTTCGGCTTCCTCGTCGGGCCAGTGCCAGGACTTGCCGGTGTAGAAGCCGCCGCGGACCTGGAAGAGGTAGAGGGTGGCGGTCCCTCGGAGCCAGTCCTCGAGCTGGACCCGCGGGGAAGCGCCGGTGGCCAGGAGCGCGAACTGGGGGTGCGCGTCCTCGTATTCGGGCTTCTTCTCCGGGAAGCCCCAGGAGAGCGTCTCGATGCCGTGCACGAGGTTGCGCTGGGACTCGGTGCTCTGGCCCACGTGGACCATGACGAACGTCGAACTCTTCATGCAGGCCATCATAAGCACATCCTTATCGAGTGGTCGATAAGGTTTCCAGGTTTGGTAGTCTCGGAATGCCGAGTCCAGAGACGACGGCAACTCGCAGCCGGATCCGCCGCTTGACAAAACGGCAGGTCCGCCCGGCCTGCGCACCAGCGCGCAGGCCACTCCGGCGGAGCCCGCGGGCCCCACCGGACAAGAGACGCCGAAGAACCGGGGGAAGAACATGTCCGACCAGTCCGCCGCCACAGCCGCGGCCCGCAGCACCGCGCCTCCCGCCCCGCGCTCTGCTCCCGGGGCCCCGCTCCCGGGGCCGGCCAGGCCCGCCGCCGTCGCGTGCGTGGCGGCGGGCCGGGCCGGGGAGATCGCCGCGCGCCTGGGTGATCCCGGCTTCATCCAGCGGTGCGCCGCCCGCTACACGGCGGCGGGGTTCGGGCGGCCGGGCTCGGCCGAGGTGCGCAGCTGGCGCAACAGCTGGCCGCCCCTGTTCGAGGCGCTGGTGCGGGCGGGACTGTCGGATCTGCAGGTGTATCTGGAGTACGGGACGCCGGGCGCCGGCCGGCGGCTGGACGCGCTCCTGGTCGGCGCCGGGCCGGACGGGACGCTGGCCCTGGTGGTGGTCGAGCTGAAGCAGTGGGAGACCTGCCGGGTCCTGGACACCGAGCGGGTCATGCGCAGTGACGGGGTGGTGACGGCGCATCCGGTCCATCAGGTGGCCGCCTACCGGAGTTTCTTCGGGTTCTGGCGGCCCGAGAGCGCGCCGGAACTGGACGTGCGTGCCGTGGTAGTGCTGCACAACGCGTCCGCTCAGCAGGGGGCCGTTCTCCGGGCCGGCGCCGGTCCTGGTGGCGGGGCCAGTGAGGGGATCCCGGTCCTGACCGGCGAGGACCTGTCCGGGCCGGGGCTGGCCGGGCTGCTGCTGTGTGCGGACCTCACCACGCCGGATGCGGGGCAGGTGGAGTCGTTCGAGACCATCCGGTGGGAGCCCTCCAGCCGGCTCCTCGACCACGTCGGCTCCGTCCTGGAGGGACACAGCGCCTTCGCTCTCGTGGGCGCCCAGCAGGACGCGTTCGTGAACATCCGTGCCGCCGCGGCCCGCCATCTGCCCGCCGGCGGAGAGACGGAGCGGCCGGCCAGGGACAGGAAAGGACCGGTCATCACCGTGAGCGGCGGCCCCGGCAGCGGCAAGACCGCGCTCGCCGTACGGCTCCTCGGCCACCTCATGCGCGCTCACCCCACGACCCGCCCCCGCTTCCTCACCCCCTCCGGCACCCTGCGCGCCCACCTCCTGGACGCCGTCCGCGGCCACAGCGCCGCCCGCGAGCTCTTCCCCGGCATCGGCTCCCTGCGCAGCCTCGCCTCACAGGCCGGCGCTCTGGTCATCGACGAGGCGCAGCGCATCAACCGCGGTGGCGCCCAGGGGCTCCCGCCGGACCTGACGGCCGTCCTCAAGAACGCCCCGCTGGCCGTCGTCTTCCTCGACGAACGCCAGGTCATCCGGCCCGGCGAAGGCACCACCGTCGACGAGATCCGTGGGGCCGCGCGGAGGTTGGGGCGTGAGCACCACCACCTTGAGCTCACCGGGTCGTTCCGCTGCGCGGGCTCGGCCGCCTACACCGCCTGGGTCGACGCCCTCCTCTACGCGACACCCGTCGCCTGGACCGGGCACGACGGCTACGACCTCGGCTGCGCCGACGACCCCTTCGCCCTCCAGAAATGGATCGACCAGGCCGACAAAGCCGGGCACACCGCCCGCACCACCGCCGGATTCTGCTGGCCCTGGACCCGGGAGCGCCCCCGCGGCGCGACCTCGCTCCCCCTCGACATCACCATCGACGTCCCCTCCCCCACCGGAGCCGTCCGTACCTGGGAAGCCGCCTGGAACGCCAACACGATCCTCACCGGCCCCGACGGCAACCCGCTCGCCCCGACCAGCCAGCTCTGGGCCACCCACACCGGCGGCCACCAGCAGATCGGCTGCATCTACACCGCCCAAGGCCTCGAGTACCACCACGCCGGCGTCATCATCGGCCCCGACCTCACCTGGACCAACGGCCACTGGCAAGCCCACCCCGACCAAAGCCACGACGAAACCCTGAACAGCCTCCCCGCCGACCAGTACCTGCGCTACGCCCTCAACATCTACCGCGTCCTTCTCACCCGCGGCACCCACACCACCCGCATCCACTCCACCCACCCCGAAACCCAGCACTTCCTCAACACCCTCATCAACACCGCCCCCGCATCCACCCGCTGATCCGCGGCAAATACACCCCCGCACCACGAAGGGACGGTCAGCGGGTGCGGCGGTGTCCTGGTAACGGGTGCGGGGGCGGCTGGGCCACGGCCCGGAGTACGGGCACGCACGGGGTGTACGGGCCCCGGGCCGGGGTGCGGTGAGCGAGGGGCACCCGCTTCCTCGGCGGCCCGGCGGACGCGTTCCGGGTCATCGGCTGCGGGACGGGCGGCGGGCGGGGGCGGCGGTGGGCGGGGACGGCGGGTTCAGCGGTGGCGGCCGCGGTGGTGGAGCGGGCGCGGGCGCCGGCCGGGGAGACGCGGGGGCGATCGGGGACCGGGGTGCCGGGCGGAGTGGTCAGGGTGTGGAGGGCCGCGCGGACCAGGCGCTCGGCGAGCTGGGAGGACGGACCCGGGCGGCCGAGCACGTCCTTGAGCCCGCCGAGGCGCTGGCGCAAGCCCGGCTCGCCCCCCGACGCCGCCACCCCCAGCGGGCGCGGCGGCAGGCGCGGCGGGCGCGGCGGGCGCCGGTGCCGTACGGGCGGCGGCCGTACGGGCGGTGGGGGCCGTACGGGCGGTGGGGGGGCGGGGTGGTGA
Organism: Streptomyces sp. NBC_01335; assembly: GCF_035953295.1. Taxonomy (GTDB): domain Bacteria; phylum Actinomycetota; class Actinomycetes; order Streptomycetales; family Streptomycetaceae; genus Streptomyces. The sequence goes on along the minus strand of NZ_CP108371.1, from coordinate 85,146 downwards.
GGAGGGTGGCCAGGGTGCGGTCGATGCCTTCGCCCTGGGCGTGCGCGGCGTTCAGGACGCGGGTGACGTCGACGCCCTGGGCGTCGAGGCGGCCGATCGCGGCGGCCATGTCGGGCCAGGCCGGGGAGGCGAGGATCGCGTCGCGGACGACGCCCTCGGGGACCGTGGCGCGCAGCAGGCCGGCCCACCGGTCGGTGCCCTCCGCGCGGATCCGGGCCGTGTTCGCGGTGACGGCCCGGTGCACGGAGTGGGCGACGGTGCCGAGCTGGGGGCGGGAGCATGGTCAGGTCGACGCCGGCGTGCTGGAGGGTGGCGGGCTAAACGAGCCGCACGGCCCCAACGCCTCCGAAGTCGGCCGTCTGGACACATCACCGTTCGCACCCTCTCCTTCATCTGAGTCCGCTCTACCGATTGGGCCACTACTATGCATAGCAGTGGCTGCTATGCATAGTAGGTTGTTGGCGATCCGCGGCAGTCAGCACGAAGGGAATCAGATGAAGGTGACCGTGTTCCAGTTCGAAGGCACCGCCGAAGAGCTGGATGCCTCCTCCATACTTGCGGAGTTGACGAGACATCACGGCGGTGCGGTTTCGGTGAGCGCCCGGGGTGGCCCCGGCAGCGGGCCGCAGCCGGCCCGGATTCCGGGAGTGCCCGACGAAGGGCAGGAGACAGTCCGTCAGCTGCTGAACGGCAACCGTACTGCCGACCTGTTCGTCAGGTTCCTCGATGAAGCGACCCGGTGGGACAACGTCGGTGTCTACGGCATCAAGAGCAAGAACGCGCTGCCCGACGCTCCCCTGGACTACAGCCGCTACCTTCGCCTGCGTCGCCAGGGATCTCAGTTCGGCGGTTTTGCCTACGTATACGCCGGATCCAGCACCATCAATCTTCGGCTCGCCTACAGCCAGCAGCAGCTCAACGACCTGGGAGTCACCACTGCACGGATTCTCACCACCGGGTACCCCGCGTACCGCGTCAGCGTAGACCTCATCGGAGAGGCGCCCCTGGCCGACGCCCTGCGGCTGGCCCAGCTCGCCTACAACGCCACGTGACCCAGACCTTCAGCAGTCCCAGGCTGACGAGGAGAGGCGACATGGACCTGCGGCCCCTCCAGCGACAGGCCGTCGACGCGGTCCTCCGGGTCCTCGAACCTCCCGACCGAACACTCCTGCCCGAGCGAGGGCTGCGGACTCAGGTCGTCATGGCGACCGGATCCGGTAAGACCCTCGTGGCCGCCCGCGTCGCCGAAGAACTCCACGCGGGCCGCGTGCTGGTGCTCGTGCCCTCGCTGGACCTGCTCGCCCAGACCGAGGCCGCGTGGCGCGAGGGGGGCCGCCGGGGGCCGATGATCGGGGTGTCCTCGCTGCGGGGTGAGGAGGTGTCCTTCCCCAACACCACGGACGTGGACGAGCTGGTGGAGTGGACGCGGGGCCTGGACAAGGTCACCGTGTACGCCACGTACGCCAGCCTCGGACTGGGCACGCTGGAACGGGCGCACGCCGGGGGCCTCGCGGCCTGGGACCTGATCGTCGTGGACGAAGCCCACCGCGTTTCGGGCCGGATCGGGAAGCCGTGGGCCGTCGTCCACGACAATCAGAAGATCCCGTCCCTGCGCCGCCTCTACATGACCGCCACGCCCCGGCTCTGGCAACTCGGGGACGAGAACGAGGCCGGCGCACCGGGCGAGCTGGTCGCGAGCATGGACGACGATCCCGAGGGCCCCTTCGGCAGCCGCTGCTTCACCCTGACCCTCTCGGATGCCATCGACCGGGGAATCTGTGCCCCCTACCAGGTCGTATGCGTGGACGTCACCGACACCGCGCTCCAGGCCGCGCAGCTCCTGGGCGCGGAGAGCCGCTCGGCAGAGGTCCGCGGGGCCCGGCTCGCCGCGCTCCAGACCGCCCTGGTGAAGGCGTCGGCAGAGGAGAACTTCCGGCGCACGCTCGTCTTCCACCACATGGTGAAGGAGGCCGAAGCGTTCGCGGCCGGCCTCCCGGACGTCGCCGCGCAGCTGCACGCATCCGACCCGGAGCTGTACCCGAAGACGATCTGGGCGGACTGGCTGTGCGGGGACCACAAGCCGCTCCACCGCCGTCGGCTGCTCGGGGAGTTCGCGGCCGGGATCGCCACGGACGGCACCGTGGTGGAGAAGTGCTTCCTGTGCTCGGTGAAGGTCCTGGGCGAGGGCGTCGACACCAAGAACTGCGACTCCGTCTACTGGGCCGACGTACGCGGCTCCATGCCCGACCTCGTCCAGGCCGTGGGCCGCGCGCTGCGGATGCAGCCTGGCGAGGGGAAGATGGCCAGCCTGGTCGTGCCGGTCCTGCTCGGGCCCGGCGAGACGGCCGACAACATGCTCACGAGCCGGGCGTTCGGCGGGCTGGCGAAGCTGCTGGAGGCGCTGCGGGCGCACGACGCGCGGATCGTGGAGAGCCTGGCGGAGCAGCAGGCCCCGAGCCGCTACCAGCCCGTCAGCAAGGACACCAGCAGCAAGAGCACGGACGGGAGCGGCGAGGGCTCCGGAGGCGTCAGTGCCCCCGCCAAGGCCCTGCTGAAGTTCAGCACGCCCCGCGACCCGGCCGCGCTCGCCGCGTTCATCAACCTGCGGGTCCTCAACCCGGAACACGAGCACTGGCGGCGCGGCGTGGAGGCCGCCGTCATCTACGCCCGCGAGCACGGCGACCTCCGCGTACCGTTCACGTTCCGGGTGCCCGCCGTCGACGACCAGGAGGCGGAAGGCGCGGGGTGGCCGGCCTCGCTCGCCAACTTCCCGCTGGGGCAGTGGACCGCCGACAACCGGCGGTTCTACGCCCGCGGCGACATGGACCAAGACCGCGTCACCCAGCTGGAGAAGCTCGGCATGATCTGGTCGCACCACGACGTCGCGTGGGAGGAGGGCCTGTCCGCCGCGCGCGGGTGGGCAGCCGAACACGGGCACCTCCTGGCCCCGCTGGACGCCACCTTCCAAGGCGCGAAGGTGGGCATCTTCCTGAAGAACGCGCGGGCCGCCGCCCGCAAGGCCGCCGAGAACGAACAGCGGCGTGCCGAGGGGCTGCCAGTGCAGTCGGCGACCGGGGCGCTGACGGACGAGCGGCGCGAGCAGTTGGAGGAGATCGACGCGTCCTGGTGCCCGAGCTGGCCGGTCACCTGGCAGCGGGCCTTCCACCTCGTGCGGATGCACTTGGACGCGGGCGAGGCGCTGCCCACCGTGACGGGCGACGTCGTGCGCCAGGGCGAGGATCTCGGACGGTGGGTGCAGTCCGTGCGGTACGGCTGGGACCAGCTCACCACCGTGCAGCAGTGGATGTGCGAGCAGGCCCTCGGGATCGAACCCGCACCCGAGGACGAGAAGCCGAAGCGGCCCCGTACGCAGGCCGACAAGTGGGCCCTCAACTACCAGGCCGCCCGCCAGTTCTACGACCGCGAAGGCCACCTCCAGGTCCCGCGCAAGCACGTCGAGCGGATCGTCGGCGAAAACCAAGAGGAACGGGAACACAAGCTGGGCGCCTGGATCAGCAACCAGCGCAGCAGGGCCGCGACACTGACGCCGGAGCGGATGGAGCAGCTGTCCGTGATCGGGATGCGATGGACATAGCCACCCCAGCCTTGGATGAGACCGTGTTGTCCGCGCTCAGAAGGGAGGTTCATCGCTGTAGCTCTTCTGGCTGCTGATTTCCTTTTGTGGCTCTCCGGTGGCCCAGGGATCCCCCTCTGTCTGCTGGGACGAAGCACCCCACCCCCCTAGGGTCGCACCACTGCCCCAGCCCCCCGCCGCAGCAGGTGGCGGAGACGGCTGCGGAACCGGCGCCAGCTGGGGCATGCCTGCCTGGTCATCAGGTTCAACGCCGTCGACTGCGTCGTTCCACAGATCGCGGATGTATCCGCGAAGCGTGCGGGTGTCGTTGTCCTCGTCGTAGTCGCTGGAGTCGGAGAACCTTCTCCACGTCGGTTCCTGGTCCGCCATGCGGCAAAGTACCTCGTGCACTGCTCGCACCGTGGGCCAGGTGCTGGTGGTCTCGCCTTTGAGGAGCCTTCGGACCGTCTCACGGCTCACAGTCACGGGGGCGGAATCACGTGTTTGAGCAACGGCTGCCGCGATGGTGACCGGGGACGGGCGCCCGGCTGCGCGGAAGTAGGTGAACAGCTCGCCCACGAAGGCCCTCATGGGCCCAGGCGGGAGCTCATCCACGCTTGGCATTCGTAACATCTTGGACATCGCCCAACTCCCGCTCACTATGGCCTATTTGACCTCGCAAAAGTCTAGCTTGACCCCGGCACGACACCCACCAATAGCAGGGCAGAGCAAATCTCGCCCCGCAAGGACTGGTTAAACCGCAAGAAGATACGCCCTCTACTTGCTATGACCCTCAAAAACACAGATGAACTATCTCCACCAAAGCACTGTTTTCGCTGGTCAGAGCGCTATTCGGGGTGCTTTCGTTGACGTCATCCGCCTCATGGGACGTAGCGCCGTCTCAATAGATGGACAAACGGCAGTGCCGTCACCGGAAACGGCGACGGCCCCCTGGTGGGCAGGGAGCCGTCTGCAGAAGACCGAACATCCCGAAGAAGGAGAAGCTCATGTCCAAGGACGAGCGTAGGGGCAACAGCCCGGACCCGGAACCCCACCCGACACCGGATGACGGATCATCCAGGACTCGGTGGACCAAGCACGCCCGGCGGCTCCGCAACGAGGCCGGCCTGCATCTACTCCGCGGGGCCGCGACCGCAGTTGGCGGCGCCGTCGTCGCGTACAGCGGCCTCTGGATCCAGTCGCGCTAACCACAGAATGCGGGAAAGGAGCGTGGCCGACGGTAGCCGGGCGGCTTGTCTCGCCCGGCATCGCGCGAGCAACACCCGCCGCCTTGGTGAGACGATCGCCCCGCCAGCCAGCCCTCATGAGGCACCCACCAGGACCGAATGCGTGGGAAAAGCCTCCGCCAAGTTTCACTCGCCCTGAAGGATCCCCATGGATGAGCAATTCCTCGACGATGCGTCGATTCATGAACTTGAGGACGTACCAAAGTCAGTGGACCAGCGCTTGATCGAACTTAACGGGGCCTACTACCAGGTACGCCAAGCGGAGCTCGCAGGAGATGTGCACTTTCCACCCGTCAGGAACGGTCTGGACTACTTGGTCAGCGTGACAGAGCACCTAACGATTGGAAGGGAACCAAGTGCAAGAGCCATGAAATACGCTGTTCTGCACCTGGCTGCGGGCGCCGAAGTGCTTCTGAAGGCGCGTCTGCAGATGGTGCACTGGTCTCTGGTGTTCGCAAACCCAGGGGAAGCTACGCGAGAAGCGCTTGAGAACGGAACGCTGAACAGCTGCTCTCCGGGAGAGACGCGTAAGCGCCTGACCAACATGGCGGATATCAAGTTCAGCCAGAGTGAAAAGGCTGCCCTCTCCGACCTGGCAGAACGCCGCAACGCTCTGCAGCACTACGGCTTGGTCGGTGAAAACGCCAAAGCTGGCAAGGTGGAGAGCACCACTGCCCAAGTGCTGAACTTCCTCATTAGTTTCGTCAATGAGCACATTTTGGAGCGCATCAAGGATGAGGAGGAACGACACCATGCAGAGATCGACATGGAGCGGATCCGCGGAGGGGTCCGTTCGATCCAGGGCTATGTAGCAGAGCGCATGAAAGACCTCGCTCCGGTGCTGGGCCCGGTCAGAGCGCGTACTCTTCAATGCCCGCAGTGCCGTCAGTTCGCCCTCACGCCGACAATGATCAAAGGCGTCCCCGAGTGGTGCCAGTCGGACGTCCACTTCTCCCGCATGTACTGCCACCTCTGCGTGGAGGGCTACGGTGCTCCGGGCCTTGCGCTGGGCTACGCCGTACACGTTCTCGACCGCGCCACTCCTGATGCCTCGTACGATGGCGACGCCCCGAACCGGTGTCCATTCTGCGCGACGAGCAGCCTAGTACGAGGGGCCCGAACCGCTGCCGCTCCAGATACGCCCATCGACTACTGCTTCCATTGCGCAGACGTGGTCGACGGTCTCAACGAGTGCGAGCGCTGTGGCTTCATTTACACCACTGAGCAGGGTCATCGGTGCCGAATCGGCCGCTGATGCCTCGCGCATGAGGACGTCGTCCGCCGGGACGAGCAGCGGGGCCGGGCAGGATCATCTTGGCCGGCCCGGCCCCGCTGTCGTCGGGTCAGCCGAAGACGAGCGTGTCCTAGGCGAAGTCGGCCGGGGCCGGGGGGCGGGGGCGCCGACGGACCGGGCGGGCGGGCGATCTTTCAGCGGTCGGCCAGCTCGTCCTTCCAGCCCTTCGGCGGGGGCCACGGCACGCCCAGGCGGCGAACTGGTCTCGCCTCCAGCCGCCGGCGGGCGTGCGGGCTGCTTCGACCTCTTCGGGCGAGGGCAGGCCGGTCATGATCAGCGGCCGCCCATGAGGAACAGGGCCGACCTGAGGTTGGCGAGGCTCTTGCCCAGCTGCTCGCTGTCGGCCGCGACCGTTCGGAGTTCCGCGGCGGTCGTGGCCACCTCGGTCTTCACGTCGCCGTGCTCGACCGTGACCTTGTCGCGCTTGGCCAGGAGCTCCGGACTTCGGCGGTCTGCCCGAACGCCTGCGGGAGCCGCTCGACCAACGGCTTCAGCGCCTGGACGTGCGTCGGACGCCCGCGCGTGTGGCGTCCACAGGTCTCCCGGGATGCGACCTCACGATGCCCGTGCGCGCGTGCGCGCGTTGTCCATCCGGCGGCGACAGCGGTTGCGCTCTGCGCGCAAGGGGCTCGTCGGGCCGACCGGCGGCCTTACTCTCGCGGCATGGAATCCCCGGTTCTCTCCGTCCAGGCCCAGCCCCGTGACGCCGCGTCGTGGTCCGCTCTGGCCCGACGCCTGGAAGCGGATGGGTACGACGCGTTGCTTGCGGCCGACCATCCGGGCACCACGGCTTCGCCGTTCGTGGCGCTCGCGGCCACCGCAGCGGTCACCGAGCGCTTGGGCATCGGCTCCTACGTCTCCCAGGCGGGCGTCCGTGATCCGCTGCTGCTCGCGTCGGACGTGGCCACCCTCGACATGATGTCCGGCGGACGTGCGCGTCTGGCGTTGGGCGCCGGCCACACCCCTGCCGAGTGGGACATGGTGGGAGAGAGACGGCCCGACGTCGCGGGGCGCGTCCGGCGCTTCCTGGCTGTGGCCGAAGCCTGCCGCGCGCTCCTCGCCGAGGGGACGACCACCGTCGACCGCCCCGGGACACCGGCCTACCCGGCCCGGCTGACCGCTCCTCGCCCCGTTCAGCACCGGGTCCCCTTCACTTTCGGGGGCGGCAATACGGCCCTGTTGCGCTGGGCCGGAGCGCATGCCGACGTCGTGGGGCTGAGCGGGTTGGGCCGCACCCTGCCCGACGGACACATGCACGAGGCGCGCTGGGATGGCGCGGACATCGATCGTCAGGTCGATCTCATCGAGCAGGGGGCGGCTTCGCGGGCCGAGGCCCCGACCCGCGAAGCCCTCGTCCAACTGGTGAAAATCACTGATGACGCCGAGGGGGCGGCCCAGGAATACGCCCGGCTCATAGGCTGCGACGCGTCCGTGGTGCTCGCCTCGCCCTACGCGTGGATCGGCACCGTGGAGGAGATCGGAGCCGCGCTGACCGCCCATGAACGGCGCTGGGGCATCACCCGCTACGTCGTCCGCGAGGCCCACCTGGACGCGGCCGACCAGATACGCGCGCACTTCTCACGTACCGCCCGGTGAGCTGATTCAGCGGTCCGCCTCGGCCAGCACCGCGTCCGTAAGCGGCGGCCATACCTCGGCGGCCCACGGCCGAAGGCGCGGTACGTCAGGAATGATCCGCTCCTGCTCCTGGTCCCCCTTGTGGTGAGTACGCGGTACGTCGTGGTGATGTCGTCGGTGAACTCACCACGAAGGTCAGCTTTCTGGTGAGCACCGCTGGTCGCCTCGGCCCGGCGTAGCCTTCGTCCCTGATCGTGAGTCTCGAAGGGAGGGTGGATATGTTCGAGATCAACTGCCGTGGTGACGTGGGCTGGGGGCTGTACGAGGATGCGGACCTCGGCTGGGGCTGAACCAGCGGATGACGTGCGAGGGGCGGGGCCGGCGTGGTGAGTCGGCCCCGCCCGTCGCACGTTCGCATCGGTCAGGCGCTGCATGCCCGGTGAGTCATCCGCGGAAGCGGGAGAACCAGGTCCTGCTGGCTGCCTGCTCGGCTGGCGACTCGGCGTTCGGCTCGGAGAGTGCCCTGCGTACTTCTGAGGGTTGGTCCGCGCTCGGTGCGCTCGGTCCGAAGCTGTCGAGGTAGGCCTGGCTGTTGAAGTAGGCCTCTTCCTTCCGGACGCAGTTCTCGCACCAGGTCGGGTGGCTCTCTGCCCCGCCGGCGCTTTCGACCGCCTGCCACCGCTCGTCCGTGAACGGCGTCTTGCACTCGGGGCAGCGGGGACGTTTGGTGAAGCGCAGGAAGTGCTTCCGCTGGGCCCAGTCGGGGAGTGGCTCGGGGCGCTCCTGCTGGTCGGCCTGGTGGGCGTTGGCGACGGCTGTGTGCTTGCAGTTGTCGCACAGGTGCGGGTGGGAGTCCGTCGGGGTGCCCCAGTCCGTCGCCTGTGCCGTCTCCCACCGTTTGTCGGTGAACTTGGTCTCGCAGCTGGTACAGACGGGACGGCGTGCTTCCCGCTCGGCTGCCTTCTTCGCGGCCTGGTCCTGCGCCGCGCGCTGCACCTGGGCCTGGTACTCCGCCTGACGGGCCCTGGCCTCTTCTGCCTCGCGGGCGTCGGCGGCGTCGCGGCGTGGGTTGCCGATCGCGTCCAGGAGCGGCTGCATGTGGTCGCGGCCGAAGCGGAGGAACACGGCGCCGGCAGGTCCGTACTGCTGGAGGTTGGGCAGCACGACCGCGATGATCGGGATCTTCTGGTCGTAGAGGTGGTGGCCGCCGCGCTGCCGCTCCCCCTGCCACAGGTGACGGGTCAGCTCTTGCAGGCGCGGGACGGTGCGGTCGGGGTTGCGCTCGCCGAGGCGGTTGAACACGAACAGCACGGGCGGATGCGGTGTATCGCCGTACCAGCCCTGGGGGGCGGTCCAGCGGGTGCGCCACATCGGGCGCTCCCGGCCGTCGGTGTCCTTCGCGATGCGCCGGAAGAAGCGAGCGTACTTCTCCAGCTTGGCGGCGAGCTCCTCCGCGGTCTCGTGGCAGTTGTCGACCTCGATGAACAGCAGCGGCACACCGTCCTGCGGGGCGGTGAGCACGAGGTCGGCCTGGGCGCCGCCCTTGCCCGGTATGTTCCACGTGCCGGTCGCGGGCAGCGGGACCTCGGTCCAGTACGAGGCGATCGTGCCGATCCCGTCCGGTCCGTCGACGACGGCCTGGGCAGCGGCCCGGACATGCGGCGGATCGTCGGCGAGCCTGGCCAGGTCCGGCTGCGGGCGCAGCATCGCGATGACGGTCTCGTTGACGGCCATCGGGTGGGAGGCCCCGGTGGAGCCTGCGCCGCGTGCGGTGGAGCCCATCTCCGTCGCTGGGCGCCGTAGCTCGTAGGAGGCGGCTTCCAGGCCCTTGGGGGTCAGGTTGCGCAGGGTGTCGCCCGTCTCGGTGGAGCCGCCGTTCTCGGACAGGCCGTGCTTGCGCATGTCGGAGAGCGCGCCGGTGTGCGAGGCGGTGCGGGCCTGTTTCCGCTTCGACGGGGTCTCCTTGTCGGCGTGCCGGTGTGTCAGGTGCGGGGCGCCGATCCGCTGGATCTGATCCGCCGTCGCGACCTTCAGCGATCCGAGCACGCGCAGCACGTCGCCGCGGTAGCTGTTCGTCGATCCCGCCGGGTTGGTGATCCGCTTCCCTGCCATCAGCCCTGCTCCCTTTCCCTCGTTGCTCGCGACTGGTCGGCGGCCGACCGCCACGGCTGCGGCTGCCGGTGGCCGCGCCCGGCCGGGGAAGGCGTCCGGGCCCCCCGGAACCCGATGATCTCCTCAACTACGGACAACAAGAGGAGAGAAGAGGGTTGTGACGGCGCAGCTTTCGCGCCGTCACCGGCCCTGACAAGGGGTTTTCCTTCGGCAGCGGGTGCCGGGCACCAAAGGGGGTTCCCGAGGACCCTTCGAAGGGGGCGCCCAGGGAGTCCCCTTCGGGGTGCCCGGCACGGGTCGGCGTTCCGGGGTGATCGGCCCGGGCGGTGCCGCTGCCCGACCCTCGGGTGAGTGCTCGTCATCGTCTGCTCTCCTTCGCTGCCCCGGCCGGGGCGGTCGGGGCGAAGGAGCAGCGTGCACGGGCCCCTCTTGTCCGCGGTCTGACCGTGGCCGGTAGCGGACGTGGTCAAGGAGACACACGGCGGTGGTCGGGGCGGTGGCAGAGGTGGACAAGGGGTCAGGGCCGGGTTCGCGGTCGGGCCGACCACGCTGGACAAGGGGGTCCGGTTTGGCCCTTGCGGACCCGATTCGCCCCATCCGGTGGAGGAGGGAGAAATCGCTGGTCCCTGTCCACAGGCGGATCGTCCGAGGCTGCTGGGAGTCGTCGTGATCAGCGCGGCGCCACCCACCTGAGGAGACCTTCATGCCGTACCTGATCCCGTCCCGTACGCCTCTGACGCCCGAGCAGGTGGAGCGGGGCTTCGACTTCTCCTGGCGCTGCAGACGGGCGGCGGGACCTACGCCTCCCGGCGGGTGGAGGCGACCCCGGAGCTGGCGTTCATCCTGCTGCGGCTCGCCGAGGACATCATCTGGCCCGCCACGGCCGTGAACGGAGAGGACACCGATCCGTGTGCGGACTCCTTCGCCCTGGACGAGGTCGGGTGCCTACTGCTGTCCGCGCTGCGGGACTGGGCCCGGGACTCCCCCACCACGGCGTTGCTGGGCATCGCCCGCAGCATCATCCGGTTCACGGCGAACCTCATCCCGGACCCCGACCACCCGGACACCGCCGACACCCTGGATGCGATGCGCGACGAGCACTTGGTGCTGGCGCACGCCTTCCACAACGTACCCGGTGCGCACCAGTAGCCGCACCACCGCGCGCACCGGTGCGGTGATGCGCCCACCCGGTGCGCGCACCGAGTCCATCCGGAGCGCACCACGATGCGCACCACCACCGGTCATCCGGTGCGCCTCCACTCGGTGGGCGGTGCGCGCACCGGTGCGCCCGCTGCCCCGGAGATGGTGCGCGCCACCGCACCGGGTGCGCACCGCCGGGTCGGCTCAGTGGCCGGCCTCCCGGCCGCGGTGCGGTGCGGGCTCCTGCGGGCGGTGCGCCTGCTGACCGTCCGGGCGCACCGGGCGCACCTCGTTGGTGCCGGCCTGTGCGGTGCGGCGGGCCGCGCGGGTGCGGGCGTTCTCTCCCGCTGTGGTGAACACGTCCTGGAGGCGGCGCAGCCGGTCGGCCGTGAGGTCGAGGGCTTCCACGTCCGTGCGGGATTCCCGCAGAGCCCGCAGCGCCGTCATGTCGATCGCCTCGCGGGGCCCGCCTTCGGCCCCTGGTCGTCGTGCTCGGAGTCGGCCGGCTCGGGTGCGAGCAGCTGCTCGGGCATCGCCGCCTGCTGGTGGGCGACGACGTCGTACGCCCGGCCCCGCACGGCGATGGCGGAGGTGGTGCGCAGCTTCTCGCGGACCACCGCGCCGGCGAGGACGGCGCGCTCGTACTGGAGCGGGATGCGGGGGATCTCCCACTCCCCCGCGTCCTGGCCCGGGTGCCGTTGCGCGGCCGGGTCGCCGGGATCGGCCAGGGGCTGCCGGTCCTGGTCGGGCGCGAGGGCAGGTGGGCGGCGGCGGGCGGGAAGGTCGGACAGGGCCCACCGACTGGGGCGATGCTTGGCCGCCGCGTAGGGACACGACGGATGCAACACCCGCGAGGAAGTCCTCATCAGCGAAGCCGTCGGCGCACCCGAGGTCGGGCCGCGGTGCACAATCACCGGCGGGGGGGTCTGGTCGTCGTACTACGACGAGACCGCGGTGACCGGGGCGAGCGGGCTCGACATCGACCACATGGTTCCGCTCGCCGAGGCGTGGGAGAGCGGCGCCTCGGCCTGGACGGCGGCGCGACGGGAGGCGTACGCCAACGACTTGGGCCAGGCTTCGTTGCTGGTAGCGGTGACGGCCCGCTCTAACCGGTCCAAGAGCGACCAGGACCCGGCGGAGTGGCTCCCGCCGGCCGCCGGTGCCCTGTGCCGCTACGGCGCCGAATGGACCGCGACGAAGCTCCGCTGGGGACTGACCGTCGGCGAGCTCGAGAAGGACCGCCTCCTCGACATCGCCGCCGGCTGCAGCGACGAACCCGTCACCTTCACCCCGGCGCCCTGACAGGTTCCCGACGGCAAGCCCACCGGGCGCGTCGCCGCCCTTCCGTGGACCAGCCGCCGGGCCCCGCACGGAGATGTCGCTCAGCCACGCAGGGCGTAGCGGGCGAGGCGGGCGTGTGCCGCCTGCTCGCTGATGCCGAGCGCTCGGCCGATCGTCTCCCACTGTGCGTCGGCGGGATCGATCCGGAGCGCTGCCTCGGTGGCCGTGGTGGCCGCGAGGCGCTCCAGGCCGGCACCGACGCGCAGCGCGGCGAGCGGCTCCTCGCTCACGAGGGTCGCGAGGCGGCGGTCGAGCTGCTCAATCAGGGCGGCCAGGTCTGCCGGGACCGGGACGGTGCGGGCCCGGACCTCGGCGAGGTGGGTGTCCCAGTCGCCTTCCGGGCCGGTGGTGTCGTAGGCGTACGGGTGGCGGCTATCGGCGACGGTCCAGTCGAGCGGGTAGCGGGTGGTGCCGCGCCAGCCGCACGAACACGCCGCCCGGAGTTCAGCCGCTATCGGTGCGTCGAGGGTCCCGTCGTACACCCACCAGTCGGTGCTCCGGTGCACGGTCGGGCCGCTTCCGGCGTCGAAGTACACGGGCCCGGGCTCGGTGCCGTCGGCCAGGAGCACGCCGGGCTGGCCCGTGTGCTCCTGGCCGAACTCCTCGGACGTCCACATGGTGTTCCCTCCCCGGCACCGGCCGCGTGCTGGCGCCACCCTGGCGGCCCGCGTCGAGGACGCGGCACGGCGCACGGACAGCCGCCGGTGGCCAACGCACCGGCGAGTTGCCCCTGACCCTTCCGCACGAACTCCCGGCCCGACGGGTGAATACCCGAACCGGTGAACAGGCTCGGCGCCCAGCCCTGGAGCGGCTCGATGGGCGCGAGCCCAGCTGGCCGGGCCCAGGACGCCGAGCTCGCAGCGTTCTGCTCTGGTTCTGCTCCGATCCCCGCCGCCTCTGAACGGGTTTGCCCCCGAGTACGTGAGCCCTGCTGGTCGGCAGGTCGGGTCTGTGGCCGTACGGGCCGTCCCGCACGAGCGGGGGCACGCGTACGGGCAAGTCGGTGGCAGGCCGCCTTGCCCGTACGCGGAAGATCAGCAGTTCTTGTAATCGACCTTGGTGGAGTTGTACGAGCAGGTGTCCACCTTGGCGCCGGTGGACTTCTTGAGGGTGGCGGTGTCCTTGTCGTTGTTCCACACGTAGGCGGCCCTGCCCTGATACCGGCTGGTGGCGGTGTTGGTGCCCTTGCCGGTCCGGACGGTGACGGTCTTGCCCTTGCCGAGGGTGTAGGCGCCGAAGACGTACTTGTGGTTCGAGGCGTCGACCAGGGTCCAGCCCTTGAGGCTGACCGCGGCCGAGGTCGTGTTGCGGATCTGGACCCACTCGCCGTTCAGGCTCGTGTTGGAGCGGCTGTCCGAACCCGGGCTGTCGTAGTAGATCTTGTACAGGTGCACGGAGCCGGTCGCGGCCTGCGCGGGTACGGGCAGGGCCAGGAGGCCGGCGAAAGCCGCCGCGATCGTCGCGGCGGCCATGGTGCGGGTACGGAACATGTGCATCCCTCGTAGTCAGAGCCGGGCAACCCCCCATGCGGGCCCGGCAGACGATCACCGTACGAACCTTCCGGCCAAGGAGGCGCCCCTGTTACCGAACCGGGACGAAACGACGCAACGGAGCGCGGGGCGCCGCTGCTGTGCCGTCGGCTGAAGGTGACTGGCAACACGAGCGCAAATCGAACTAAATTAGAACGATGAATGGTGCGAGGCAGGAGGACACCGGCGCGACCGCGCGCGCGGGTTCCGTTCCGCCACGGGCCGACGGTCCGCTGGTCGGCGTGACGCTCCCGGACGGACAGCTGCTCTACGCCGTGGTGAAAGCCCGGCGGAAGGAAGCCGACGGCTCCTGGTGGTACGACCTCCAGATCCACGTCCCCAGCCAGGGCCACGAGCAGGGCCGGCTCCTGGCCCTGCCGGCCGCCGTCGACTTCCGGGCGCCCGCCTCCCTCTGCGCACCGGTCGGCGGACAGCCCTACGACCAGGTCCCCACCGAGCGGTACGGCGTCGAGCCGGTGTGGAAGGTCGAGGAGCCTGTGTATTTCGGCCCCGAGCCCGGTCCGGCCCGGATCGTGCACCGCGGGGACTGCCGAGCGGTCCGTGACGTCTCCCGCCCCGCGCCCACCGAACAGGCCCGCGCCGTTCTCGCCCGCCCCGACGCCGCCCCCTGCCAGACCTGCCGACCCGACCGGGTACTCGACCGCGCCCTCTGATCCAGCCCGCAGGCAGCGCCTCGGGCAGCGGCCTCGGCTGACGCTCTACTCCACGAGGGAGCGTCAGTCGAGGTCGCCCGCTTCGACGAGGTGGTCCATGAAGGCGGCGGCGACCCGCGGGCGGGTGGCGTCCGGGACCGGGGTGTCGGGAAGGTCGTCCTCCACACCCCATTCGGTGTTGAACACCATGGCTGCACCTGCGGGGATCACGTGGTTGCGCAGCCAGAGGGCGAAGGTGGCGGCTGTGCGGGCGGTGGCGTCTTTGACGGTGACGCCTTCGGGTTGCAGGAGGGCCATGGCTTCGAGGAGTTCGTCGTCGAGGGTGATCCCGAAGTCCATGGACGTTGCGGTGACAGGTCCGCCTTCGTCGATGCGGATGAAGGTGTCGGGGTCGCGGCGGCGCAGTACGGCTTCGAGGGCGGTGTAGGTCAGGTTCCAGGTCTGTCCGTCGGGCGGGGTGAAGATGTACAGGGTGCGCAGTTCGGCGATCGCGTCGGATTCCATGGTCCTGGGGTGCTCTCTGTGCGGGTGGGTCAGGGGACGTAGCGGGCGGTGCCCTTGACGCCGTAGGCGGCCATCATGATGCGCCAGTACTGGACGGAGTCCTGGTTGTTGGTGACGGTCTCGACGCCCCGCATCTCCTTGTTCCGCGGATCGTTGAGGGCGGCGGCGTATTTGGCGAGTTCGGAGCGGTCGGAGGCGTAGAGGAAGTCCTTCTTGCCCGTGGCGTGGTTGGTGCGGAGCTCTTCGAGGGAGCGGTAGCAGCGCTGGTTGGGTTTGTTGACGTACTTCGCTTCGACGGCCATGCCGTCGGTGTTGCGGAAGCCGTCGACCATGAGGGTGCTGTTCGCGCTGAGGCCGGGCGGTATGGGGACTTCGTACTCCGGGTAGCCGGCGACCCGTTTCTGGTAGGCGATCTCGGCCGGGCGGCCGCCGGAGACGTCGCCTGGGCGCAGGGTGTCCAGCCAGGTCTGGAAGGTGTGCTGCTGGGCGGGGGTGAGGGGCGGGAAGCGTGGGTCGGGGGGTGTGGCCGGGGGGATCGGCTGGACGCGAGGTCCGTTCGGCGGCCGGTAGACCGCCGGTATGAGGACGGGGAGGCGGATCAGGGGGGCCAGGAACGGCGGGAGTCCGGGCAGGGGGCTGTCGTGGTCGGGCTGGGGCATCGGGACCCGGGCCTTCGAGCTGTCCAGCGCGGGCGGGATCTTGCCCAGGGCCGCGATCCGCGGGTCTGACGCGATGAGCTCGTGGAGGCCGCCGTCGTGGCCGTCGCCGCCGAACCTCGGCTGCTCCCACGGCCAGAGGAACTCGCCGTCCAGGCCAGTCTGGTCGTAGGCGAGCTGCCGTTTCGCGGTCTCGACGTGGCCGGCGTAGGCGTCGCAGGCGTTGGCGAGCATGGTGCAGGCGACCGGGAGGTTGGCCATGAGGGTCTCCTGCTCGCCGACTTCGCCGGGCGGCGGGGTGCTGCCGACGAACTTCGTGAAGAAGTCCTCGACCGCGTCGGCGGCTTCGCCGGCTTGGCCGAGGGTCGCGGTCGTGCGGGCGGTGGTGGCGTCCCAGAAGGCGTCCGCGAGGATCTTCGACGCCTCCCGCCAGGCGGAGGCCGCACCGCGGAGCTTGTCGGGCTGGCCCAGGAAGCGTTCGTTGAAGAGGTACTGGTCCGCGCCGCTCGTCTCCCCTACCACCTCGGGGAGGTCCTCGGCGTTGTGGCTGGCGCGCGGGGTGCAGTCCGGGCCGGACGGCTGCGCGCCGATCTGCGGCCCCGGAGCGGACTGCCGCAGGAAGCTGGCGGCGGTCCGGCTCTCCTGCTTGAGGAACTCCTCCGACGCGTCGAGCAGAGCGTTCGCGCCGTTGGCCATGACCTGGTGGGCGAAGCCGGCCTTCTCGAACACCGTCTTCACCGACTCCTTGTACACGGCGGCGAAGGCCCGGCCCGCCTCACCGTCGCCCGCCATCCCTCCGGTGTCCTCCAGCGCGCTGAACAGCAGACCGAGCATCTCGTAGATCAGATCGCGCAGGCCCACC
Organism: Streptomyces sp. NBC_01335; assembly: GCF_035953295.1. Taxonomy (GTDB): domain Bacteria; phylum Actinomycetota; class Actinomycetes; order Streptomycetales; family Streptomycetaceae; genus Streptomyces. Next base: position 68,638 of record NZ_CP108371.1, on the reverse strand, counting down.
ATCGCCCAGGACGCGTTGACGAAGTTCGCCGTCTGATGCCGAAGGTCCACGCTCTCCCCCGCATGATCCGTTTCAGAAACTCAGGGCACGCTACATGGGTCGCGACGGAGGTTGCCGCAGTGCACACGGTCATGGCCGGAAACCACAGCGCACTTCTCGTCAGGCGCGGCCAAGGGCTGCGGGTACGCCGAAGCGGCAGGCGGATTCGCCCCCCGGAATGACGAGCGGAGCCGCGTCGGCGCCGTGACGGCCTGCGCCGCCAGGTCGTCAGCGGCCCGCCGCGGTGCGAAGAGCTTCGCCAGTCGTCTGGCAGGCGTAGGCATCTGACGAGCAGACTCCCGACTCACGCGCGGAGGCCCGCGCGTGAGTCGTCCTGCACTACTTGTCAGCCTCGCCTCCGCCTGCGCGGGGGGCAGCGCATCGCGGCGGCGCAGACGAGGGCCGGGGCCGGCCGGTCCCCGTGCGTGCGGGGAGTAGGTGCCCGGCCCGGGGGGCGGGGCCGCTGCGGGAGTGGTTGGCGTTGCTGGGGTCTGGGTCGGGGCGGGCGGGGGCGTCGGCGGAGGGGGTGGGGGCGGTGGTGAGCAGGGTGCTGATCTTGTCGGCGAAGTCGTGGCCGGGCAGCGGGAGGTCCATGTCGGGCTCGCGGAGGTAGCCGGCGGCGACGGCGGTGGGGACGTAGGCCATGAGTTCGGTGACTTCGGCGGTGCGGACGCGGTCGGTCTGTTTGGCGAGCTGGCGCAGGATGCGCAGGAAGGTGGGGGTGCTGGGGTGGGGGTCGTAGTGCGGTTGTCCGGTGGGGGTGGGGTGCGGGGTCGGGGGGGCGGGGGCGTCGGGGTGGGTGTCGTCGGTCTGGCGGTGCCACCAGTCGGCGGTGGTGCGGTCTCCGCGGGCGAGGTGGTGGAGGTAGAGGCAGTAGGCGGCGGCGGGCTGGTCGGCGCCGGCGGCGTACTGCCACCAGAAGCGGGCGCCGTCGTCGGTGTCGGTGAGCTGGAGGACGCAGGCGAGGACGAGGGCGCTGGCCGGCTGGGGGACCTGGTCGGTGACGAAGTCGGCGACGGCCATGGCAGGGGTGTGGTGGACGACGGCCTCGCACAGGGCGCGCAGGTCTTCCGCAGCTGTGTTCGGCGGGGCGGGGTCGGGCGGAGGCGGGTTGTCGAAGAGGAGGGGTTCGTGAACGGGGACGACGTCGCGGGGCATGGTGCGGTCGCGGACCAGGAGGGTCCGGGAGAGGAGTTCTTCGATGCGGGTCACGGGGTGGTGTTCCCTTCGGTCTCGGTCGGCGGGCACAGGACGCTGTCCAGGTGCTGGACCGCGTAGCGTTCTTCGGACCGCACGGTGGCCAGGGAGGCGCCCAGGAGGCTGGAGACGCGCTCGGCGTCCATCCCGTGCAGGTAGCGCAGGACTATGACGTCGAGCTGGTGGTCGGGCAGCCGGCTGATCGCGCGGAAGGCATTGAGGCTCTCCTCGACCTGGCCGACGCGGTCGCTCTCGCTGACCAGGTCGCGTAAGGCGACGGTGTCGAAGACGGCTGGGCTGAGCTCGGGCCGCCCGTCCAGGTGCAGGGTCCTCGACATGACGCAGGTGCGCAGGACCTGCCAGGCAAAGTGACGGGTGTCGTGGCTGGAGAGGGCGTCGTCCCAGGAGAGCCAGAGGGCGTCGAAGGTGTCGGCGACGGCCGTGTCGCGCAGCTGGTCGTCGAGGAAGGTCTGGGCGTAGAGGGCGTAGTCGTCCGCGACGAGTTCGCGGAACGCCCCGTGGTCCAGGGGCGGTCCGCTGCGGGTGAGGACGGGTTTCCCGTTGGAGTTCTTGATCCAGTCCGGGGTTTTGTGGGCGTCGCGGGCGGCCTGTTGCCACAGCCGCTGGAGCGGCCACTGGGGAAGGTCGAGGACCTGGCCGAGGCTGTGCACGATGGACCAGCGGGGGTAGAGGCCCGCGCCGCGCAGCAGCTCGGAGAGCTTCGACTTGGCGAGGGGGACGCGGGTGCCGAGCTCGTTGAGGGTGAGCCCGCTGGTCAGGTACTTCCCGCGCATGGGGTCGAGCCAGGCGCGGTGGGTGCTGCCGACGCCGTCGACCACGGGGCCGAGCTTGCGGCCGGGGCGTGCGGCGGAGGACCGGGCCGGCGGCACCGGCGGGTCGGAGGGGGTGGTCACGGGGCGCAGTCCTCCTTCTGGTCCGGGACCGGTGTCACGCGGTGGCCGGAGGAGGGTTCCGTGTGTGCGCGGTGCTCGGGGACGGCCTGCTGCGCGACGCCCGGGAGGGCCGGGGCGGGGGCGGCGACCGCGTCCTCGTCCTGGCGCTCGGGGGTGACCCGCTGGACGACGACCGCGAGGACGGGAGCGAGGGCGGCGACCGCGTCCTCGCGTCCGAGCGCCGCCATCACCACGCCCCATCCCATGATCGTCGCGGTCGCCATGATGACGACGACCTGCTTTCGTTCCATCCTTGAACCCTTCGCGTGGGTGGCCGTTGGTGGTCTGACGTCCCATCCGGAAACGCCGTCAGAACCCCACCGGAGAGCGGGTGCCGTCCACTGCGCCGGTGAGGTCAACCAGCATGACCACAACACGAGTTGTGACGCCACGTGATCATGGATTCACGGAACAATGACCATCGGCCCGGGGCGCCGCGCGCACACCGGGCCGGTACCGCGCAGGGGCGGGCATCCCACATCAGCCACGCCTGCGCGTAGAAGTTCCCGGTTTTCCTTGCAAACCCGGCCCGCACGGCTACCAATGGACGTGAGGACACTTCGCGTGTCGGCCTTCCCATCCGGAAGGACCCGCTCCCGTGCCGACTGGGGCGGGCACGACCGCTCTCGCCTGACCCGTCCTAGGGGCCAGGCGAGAGCGGCTCCCCCACCGGCACCGGTACGGTCACCCGCCCGGCCGGAAAAAGGGGGACACCGGCGCGGAGCCATGGGAACAGGGATTCGCACGCCAGAGGCATCGTTGCACTCGCCACTGACAACACCCTCCGGCTTCGCCCGCGAGGCCCGTCGGCCGGTACGACTTACCTGCCCGACGGGTGACGGGATATCAGTCCGGGCCCGCGCGGCCCCGGGGTGCCGGTACACCAGCACCATGATCACTACCTCCGTACGTGCAGCCTTCGCCGCGGCGGCGCTCGCCGTACTCCCCTTCCTCGCCACCGCCCCCGCCGCCCAGGCCCAGGTCTCCCCCGCCGCCGGTGCTCCGATCCTGCGTGGCCCTCTGACACTGGTGCAGGCGATCAGGCAGATCCCCGTCGCCGACGAGCAGCGCGCGGGGTACAAGCGCGAGCTCTACAAGCACTGGAACCGCGGCCTCGACCCGGCCGACGGGTGCGACACCCGCCGCGAAGTCATCCTGTCCGAAGCCGTCGAAGCCCCTACCGTGGCCGCCGGGTGCAAGCTGAGCGGCGGTTCGTGGAGCAGTCCGTACGACGGCATCACCGTGACCGACGCCGGCGGCCTCGACGTCGACCACATGGTCCCGCTCGCCGAAGTCCACGACTCCGGCGGCTACGCCTGGACCCCGGCCCGCCGCGAGGCGTACGCGAACGACCAGGGATCCACGGTCACCCTGATCGCGGTCACCGCGAAGTCGAACAGGTCGAAAGCCGACAAGGACCCCGCCCAGTGGCTCCCGCCGGCCGACGGCTACCGCTGCCAGTACGCCGCCGACTGGACCGCCACGAAACTCCGCTGGCAGCTGACCGCCAACGACGCCGAGCAGACCGCGCTTCTCGGCCTCGCCGGAGAATGCCCGACGACCACCGTCACCTACGATCCCGCCCCGTAGCCGTCAGCTCCACGGCCTGCGATGCGGGGGCCGACGCGGTTACCCAGGTCTGCAACGAGACAGTGTGCTGCTGGACCGGAGGGGATCGACCGCCCGGAGCCGCCGGGCCCGAAGCCGGTTGGCCGGACCTCGCTTCGCCTGCCGCCGAGGAGGGCGGTCTGCCGCGACGAACGGCTCAGCCGCAGTCGTTGCGGTTGATGCGTAGGGAGCGGGTCTGGTCGTTGAGGTTGTAGCCGCGCAGGTCGTGGATGGAGCCGCCGCCCTTGGTGACGCACACCCAGCGACCGGAGTAGCCGTGCTTCTCGTACACCCGGGCCGTGCGTCCGCTGTTGTTGCGGATCGAGCTGCCCCGGTCGCGGATCGCGGAGGGCAGCTCCTTCACGCTGCCGTCGACGGCGCGCTTCACCCACGGCTGGCCGACGAAGTTGATTTCCGGGTAGATGCACACGTACCCGTCCGGGCAGTCGATCTCGGCGGCGGCCGGCGCGGAGTGCACCACGGCGGCCGTCGAGGGGGCGGCCAGCGCGGGCGTGCCCAGGGCAAGGAGGCCGAGCGCCAGGACGGTCGTCGTCATGCTGCGTTTCGATGTGATCATGAGGGCACGAAACCGCAGGCCGACGGCCTACGAACCTGAGACGGCATCCTGCTCACCCTCACGTGTACGGGCCCGCCCGGCAGAAACGATGCCCCCGCCCCGACGGGTTTCGCTGGGTGCGGCACGCCTGCGCAGAGCCCGCCCTCGGCTGCTTCCAGCCCAGCGGACCAGGCGGAGTCGCCGGTGCACTTCGTGGCGTTCGATCTGCTGCGGCTCTCGGGTACGGACACCACCTCCCGTCCGTACGAACGGCACCCGGGTCGCCTTGGAGGAGCTGTTCGCCATGCCTACCGCGCGTGGGCGTCAACCTCCAGGAGCAGAAGGTCGTAAAGAGGTCCTGCGGGCTCGTTGCGGCCGACCCCCGCAAAGCAGCCGCTCTGATGAGCAATTCGGTCAGGGTGTGGTCGTGACGGCGAAGGGGTCGCCGACACAGCCGCCGACCGGATCTCGGCGCTCCGCCGAGCACGGCTCGGCCCGGATCGTGCACCGCAGGGTCCGCGTCGCCTCCCGCCCACCGCCTCCGGCGAGGCCAGACCGACCCGGGTGCTGAACCGCTTCCCGTGAACCGCGCCCGGTAGGCGGAAACCCGGGCCGCTGTCTCTCCCCGTGGTGCACGTGCGGCGCCCTTTTGCGCCGCAGAAATGCCCGTGACGTAGGTCGCGTGCCGAACCGGACCTGCAGGCCCTGCACACCAGCGCGGCGGGACCTATTCCCCCCTGACAGGTGCCGGATCCGGATGGCCTGTCAGGCGCGCGAGGACGACACGGCAGGTGTGCTCGACCTCAAGGTCGATAGCGACGGCGCCTGACCACATCTGGTCGCCACGATGAGGTTGCGCAAGTGCGGCCTGGATCTGGGGCAGGGCGGGGCGTGCGGCTGTACCCATGCGGTCAAGGCAGGCGACGACGTGACGTGCGGTGGAGGCGTTGTCCTTCCAGGCGGCCAGCAGCGCCGGCACGACGACGTCGGCCTCGCCGGTGCCGCCTATGTCCCACAGGGCGGATGCGACGTGGACGAGAGTCCACGAGTCGTTCAGCACGGCCGAGCCGTTCTGCTCGTTGCGCGCGTTCTGCTCGACCAGCACGCTCAGGATCTGCCGCAGGCGCGGCAGGACGGCTGCGGCGCCAGGGCCGATGCGGCCGGCGAGCTCGATCGCGGGGACGCTCCGGTGGTCATCGAGGAGGGGCTGCAGCAGCGGCATGACGCTCTCGGGGCGGCGTTCGAGTTCCCAGACGGTGTCCACCGCAGCGGTGCGGAGGGAGACATCGTCTGCGTCGGTGAGCGGGCGGACGACGTCCAGGGCGGATGCGGCGCGGGGACCGAACGACGCGAGCGCCGTCAGGACAGCCTCCGCGGTACGCCATTGCTTGTGCCGGACGGCGGCTTGGACCGCTTCGGCGAGGGCGGGTACGGCCACCGGATCACCGAGCTTGGCCAGGGCTGAGGCGAGCGTCGTAGGGCTGACATCGGGCCACTCCCGGGAGGGGTCGTCGTCGGCGAGGCGCCGGACCAGCCGGGGCGTGAGTTCTGCGGCGCACTGGGGCAGATGGCCCACCGCGTCCAGGGCGCGCCAGGTATCGGTGTCGGTGTCCAGTGCGGTCAGCAGGCTGGGCAGGGCCCGTTCGTCCTTGAGCCCGGCGAGCGCCACGACGGCGAGTTGGTGGGCTCGGCGCACCGTGCGGTGCGGGCTCGCCCACGTATCCGGCCGGTGGGTGGTGACGTAGGTGGCGAGGGCTTCGTGGGCCGGTTCGGCGAGGGTGGCCAGGGAGCCGAGCGCCTCGGCCGCGGCCGCGGCGGTGTAGGCGTCGTCCGGGAGCAGGCAGTCGCCGATGAGCCGCACCAGGCCGGTGTGATCGCCCCGCAGGGAGGTGATCAGACTGCGTGCCATGTCGATGGCGTCGTAACGGGTCCCGGGGTCCGAGCTGCGCAGTTGCTCGGTGAGCAGAGCCGTTCGGGCATCGGCCCGCGCACCCAGGGCCGTGTGGAGAGCCGTCAGCAAAGGGGTGGTGGTCGCATGGACGCGACCGTGGCGTTCGAGATCGGCGAAGGCGGCCACAACGTGCCCGGGGGCGTCAGGGTCAGGGTCCGGCTCGGCCTCACACGCACACGGACCGGACGGATCCCGGTCCCCCTGCTCGTTCTCCTCGGGCGGGGGCGCGGGGGTGACCTGGCGGAGCAGTTCGATCGCGGTCGGCACCGTCTGGTCGTCGATGGAATCGGGAGCGCAGCGGGCCCGGTGGACGAGCGCAGCCAGACGGGTGTCCGGATCGGTGGTGTCGTTGTCGGCCAACGTATCGAGCCACGCCCGCGCCGGCGCGGCGGCTGTGGGCAGACGGATCGCCAGGTCGGCCATGGTCCGCACGACCAGACCTCGTTCAGCGGTCCCGGTCTCCTCCACGAGGCGGTTCCGCAGGAGCTCTGTCGCCCGTGAGGCGTCGTCCAGGAAGAGCCCGAGACCCTCGATGGCCGCCCGGCGCACCTGCGGGTCGGGGTCACTGGCGTAGGCGACGAAGGCGTCGGCGTGCTTGCGTATCAGGTTCGCGGTGTCCGGGTAGATCGTGGACTCTTCGCCGTCCTCGCCGCAGATGATGGCGTAGATCTCTTCGGCGTCGACCGCTTCCCGCCCGATGCTGAGCAGCAGCGCGACGACTTCCCCGCGGTCAGGAGTCGCCGGGTCGTCCGCCATCGCGAACAGGAACGGCACACTGGCCACCGTGCTCGAATACACGCTCCCTTGATGGAGCACGGCGCTGTAGAAGTTACCGAACGCTTCCCCGCGTACGTCGGGGTCGGGCGAGACCATGCCGCGCAGCCACCCCGGCACGTCGTCGGCCTTCCCGTAGGCATGCCCCAGGGACGCCCAGTCGGTCCTGTCCAAGTCATTGATCATGACCGGCACTATGCAGGGCAGCACTGACAGCGGCGGCTTCCCGCTGGCGCTGGGGCTCCTCGCTCCTGGAGTGTGTGCTGCTCTCGGGCATTGCGTTCGGTGCTGCGGTGTTGGTCGCGGAGGGTGAAGGCGCGGTGATTGTCGGGTTGTCGAGGGCGTGCTCGAGGGTCTGTCCGTCGGGGTGCCCGTAACGCCACCAGACGGGGCCGTGTGGGCCGTGCTGTCGGAGGAGGGTCAGGGTGGTGGCGATGACCGGGACGGTGCCGGTGTAGTCCTGGTAGCCGTCCCGCGCGCCGGACGCCGTGATGCCGTCGCTGTGCCAGTGGCCACGCCAGCTGTCGGCGGAGAGGTCGCGGATCGTCGTGATGCGGTTCATGGTCGAGGTCGGGCTGACGGTCTTCGCGAAGACGAGGGCGAGGGGCGGGTAACCGCCGCGGCCGGAGTCGCCCCACAGCGTCGACCACAGCGGCACGTCGCGGCCCTGGTGGTCCTTGACCGTGCGCTGGAAGAACCGCCGGTAGGACTGGATCTTCTGCGCGACCACGGCCGCCGGCTCGGTGTGGTTGTCGACCTCCACGAACAGGACCGGCACGCCGTCCTCGGGTGCGGTCAGCACCGCGTCGGCGCGCAGACTCCCCCGCGCCGGCGTCGTGAACGTCCCCGCGGTAGGGAGCGGGACCTCGGTCTCCCACCCGCGCAGATGCCCCAGCCCCCGGGGCCGCGACGGGAGGATCCGGCTCTGCCCCTGGGTGGGGACCAGGGTGGTGTTCGTACGGCGGGCGACGGGCGTGGTGGGCATCGGCGGGGACTGGCGGAACGCGTCGATCGTGTCCGTCACCGCGAGCGCGTGCGGGGCGCCGGCCTTCGCCGCGTCCCGGGCGGTGCCGCCCATCTCCTGTACCGGCCGCCCCACCTCCGACGCCGCCGACGCGAGGCCGGCCGCGGTCAGGTTCCAGAGGTCCCGGCGTACCGGCCGCCCGGCCGGGGACATGGACGAGGTCCGGCCGACCGACTCCACCAGGCCGACCGAGCGCAGGTCCTTGCACGCGTTGCGGACCGTCTGCGTGTCCGCGGTACCGGGCAGCACGAGCTGCCGCAACTGCTCCGCCGTTGCGACCTTCACGATCCCCAACGCGAGCAGCACCAGCCCTCGCGCCTTCGCCGTCGACTTGTACGGCCACGCGCTTGCCCCGCCCACACCAACCCACTCCCTCCCCGGCGCCTCCCGGCACCATGCCTCCGCGCCGACCGGGCCCCGGGCAGGCGCCCACCGAGCCGCCCCGGGCCCCTCGCTCCCCACCAGCAGGGGGGGGCGCTCAAGGGTTGCCGAGGTGACCGGGGTGCCCAGAAACGAGGTCTGACCTGTGCGGATGCCACGGTAGGCGACCATGATCACTGTAGGGAAGAGTGTAGGGGCAGCTGTAGGGAGAGCTGTAGGGAACCTTGGTGCAGTCAGCGGCCGGCTCCTGGTCCCTGGTACGAACTCGGCTGCTGAGGATGATGCGCGCGCTGGTCGCCCTCACGCGCCGGGCGCACCGTGTCGGTGCCGCCTTGCCCGGCGTTGCGGTCTGCGCGGGCGCGGGAGTCGTCGGCCGCCTTGGTGTACGCGTCCTGGAGGCGGCGCAGTCGATCGTCTGTGAGGTCGAGGGCTTCCACGTCCGTGCGGGATTCCCGCAGAGCCCGCAGCGCCGTCATGTCGATCGCGTCCGGGGGCCCGGCCTCCGGCTCCTGGTCGTCGTGCTCGGGGTCGGCTGGCTCGGGTGTGAGCAGTTGCTCGGGCATCGCCGCCTGCTGGTGAGCGACGACGTCGTACGCCCGGTCCCGTACGGCGGTGGCGGTGGCGGTGCGCAGCTTCGCCCGGACTGCTGCGCCGGCGAGGAGGGCGCGCTCGTACTGGAGCGGGATGCGGGGGATCTCCCACTCCCCCGCGTCCTGGCCTGGGTGCCGGTGCGCAGCGGGCTCGCCGGGATCGGCCGGGGGCTGCCGGTCCGGGTCGGGCGCGGGGGCAGGTGGGCGGCGGCGGGCGGGAAGGTCGGACAGGGCCCACCGGGCGGTGTAGAGGCGGTAGCCGGCTTCGAGGCCGCGTACGGTCTTCGGCTCGCTGATGTCCAGGCAGTGGGTGGAGATGGCGGCGGCCACGACTTGGTCGTCCAGGCCGGGGTCGCGGCGGCGGCCGCGCAGGACGAGGGCGAGGTGGCGTCGGGCTTCGGCGAGCAGGTGCCGGCGGTGGAAGCGGCCGCCGTCGTTCATCACGAACACCGTCGCGGCGACGTCGACGGCCGCCAGGGCGACGTCGACCACGGCGACAACCCGGGCCCGGATCGTCACGGCCGCGGCGCGGGCGTACTCGAGGAGGGAGGTGATGACGTCGGCGGCGACACCGGAGGTGAGGATCGCGCTCGTCTTCCACCAGGCGCGCAGCTGCGCGAGCGGCTGGGTCTTCTGCTTGGGCGGGCGGGTCTTGCGGGTGGCGATGGTGTTCAGCTTGGCGCGGGCCCGTTCGGAGACCACGGGTAGGAACTTCGGCTCGCCGTCGTCGTCGATGGCGGTGACGTACTCGTGCTCCAGCTCGGTCAGGCAGGCGGCGTTTTGGTCGCTGCGCCGGGCGGTCCAGCGGATCAGCTCGTGCGGCACCCCGGCGATCTCCATCACCGGGCGGCGCCCCGGGGTGACGGTGCGTGGCTCGGTCGCCAGCCCGAGCTCCTCGCAGACCTCGGCGGCCACGAGCTCGTTGTAGAGCGCGGAGGCCGCGACGGTGTTCTCGTGCAGGGCGGTGGTGTGGATCGAGCCCCACTTCCCGTCCAGGCGCTGCCCCTTCACGGACAGCAGGACGTGGTCGTGGAGCAAGGGCCGGCCGGAGCGCGCCTCGTAGTGGCGGAAGCGGGCGGCGACCAGACCGCCGGGCGGCCTCACCCGGTAGATGCCGCCCTTGCCGAACCGGATCACCGCGACCTCGTCCTCGATCCACTCCAGCACCCGTACGATCGCCCGCTCGTGCGCCGCCTCGATCACCCGACAGGTCTCCTCATCCCCGAACGCCCACAGGAGGTAGATCGTCGGCTGCGGCCGGAACACGAAGTCGACACCCGTGACCGTCACCCGCCGCCCGAGAGCACCGGCCCGATACGCCTTCTTCGGGAAGTCGCCCGCGGCAAGCCGGTCCGCCTCGATCCGGTCCGCGTACGGGTGCCGGCCCCGCTCGCCGAACAGGTTCCGCAGCTGCGCCTCGGCGACTTCCTCACCCGGCGCAAGCCCGAGCGCGGCCAGGCCGCGGCCCATCCAGCGCCCGGCCGGGACACCGGCCTGCTCCTGGGCGGCGCGCAGCGGCGTACGGGCCGGGCGGCGGCCGTCGCCGACGACGGTCTCGCGCGAGTAGTAGCGGTACATCTGACCGGCCCGGATCACCCTGATATCCACTGTCATGGAGACCACGGCACACGGCTCTGACCTGCAAGGAAAGGCCGATCAGCGGTACGTCCCGCCCGGCGGGAGCAGCGGCCGAACTTTCTTCACCGGTGCCCGTCAGGCGGGAAGCTGCCCCGAGCCGGACGCAAATGTCATCGCTCTCCGGCAGCCCTCACGCCGCGACCCGGACAACACCATCCAGCACCACTGAGCACCGTCTACCGCCAAGGAACGAGTACCGCCTACCCAGCCCCCGGCAACGGCCGGGGGCTTCGTCGTGCTGCCCGGAGGAGACACCGTGCCCACCTTCGAAACCCTCCCCCGCTTCACCACCGACCTCGAACACCTCACCCCGGCCCAGCGCCGGCGCTTCCGCCGCGTCGTCCTGAACGCCTTCGTCCCAGACCTGCGCACCGGCCGCCAGTTCCGCGCCGGCTTACGGATCAAAGGGGTGCGCTGCGCACAGGGCGTCTACGAACTCACCTGGGCGCCGGACGGGCGCGCGACGTGGTCGTACAGCCGGGAGGTATTCGCCGGAACACCGCATGTGATCTGGCGTCGCGTCGGCACCCACTACATCCTCACCGGGCCCTGAAGCGGCTGGCTTCGCGTGCGAACTCGCACGCGCTGTCGGCAGCCACCTCTACTCGCGAGGGCTGCTCCGACGCGAGCTGCTGCAGCGCAACCCTGCACATTTCTCCCGCGTGAGGATCTAAGGAACCATCATGACCTAGTAATGTTCGGTCGCATGAGCATCCCATCCCCTCGTGGGGAGCGAGAAAAACTAGTCACCTCGCTGACCCCCAGACTCCGGCGTCTCCTGAAGATCCGCGCTTTCGAGCACGGAATGGATATTCAGGACGCTGCGGAGCACGCGATCAAGGCGTGGTACACGGCAACTGGCCTGCCGGAAGAGAACACTGAAGGCGCGAAGACCTGGGGCACCTTCCTGCCTGAGGGTGAGCCGGACAAGTTCAAGCAGGAGTGTTCCGAGCGCGGCATCACCTATGTGCAGGGCCTCGCGCAGGCTTTGAAGCTGTGGTTGGACAACCACCCCTCCCCTACGACGCCACTGACCGAACAGCCGGTCGTGCGCGTGATAGTGGCCAACCAGAAGGGTGGCGTCGGGAAGACGTTCATCTCGAGCGGCATGGCCCAGGCTCTGGCCGAGGCTGGGCACCGGGTCCTGATCGTCGATTACGACCCGCAAGGGCACCTCACGGCGGAGCTGGGCTTCGAGGACGTCATGTACGAGGACGACGTCGAGACGCTGCTCATGCACATGGATGGCACGGCCAAGGGGCACATCGGCGATCTCCTGGTTGCTCTGGACCAAGAGCGCTTCGGTGAGCGTCTCCACCTCCTGCCGGCGAGCGATGACGCCTTCCTTCGTGACGTCGCACTCTCCAAGGTCAGCTTCAGCGAGGCTGCTCTGGAGCGTGCGCTGGAGCCGCTGGAGGCCGACTACGACGTCATCATCATCGACGGGCCGCCCAGCCTCGGGCTGAACATGGACACGGCCCTGTACTACGTGCGTCGACGTGATGGTGAGCTCGCCGACCGGTCCGGGGTCATCACGCCGGTGTGGGCGAACAAGGCCAGCCACCGGGCGTTCCGGCTGCTCAAGTCGCAGAAGGACGACCTGTGCCGCAAGGGGCGAATCCAGGTGGACTACCTCGGGCTGGTCATCAACGCGTACGACAGTCGGCGCGGAAAGCTGGTCAAGGAGAACAAGGACCAGTGGGAGCTCAGCACTTCTCCATCAGTGCTGGCCGTGATCGGCGACCTGAAGGAAGGGCGTGAGGCGGCAGACGGAGAGATCCCGTTGCTGGAATACGCCCCGGACAGCGAGCACGCGCAGGCGATGCGCGACCTGGCGAAGGAACTTGCCGTATGAGTAACAACAAGCCGGTGCGGGTCACCCGCGGTTTCAGCATGGACGAAGACGGCCAGGACGCAGCGAAGCCGGCACCGCGCCGGGTTCGAACCCGGCAGCAGATCATCAACGGCGAAGGCAAGCGCCCTCCGGCTTCGGTCCCCCTCGCCTCGCTCGCGCACAACCCGTTCAACCCTCGCGAGGAACTCACCGAGATCGCGGAGACCGCCGCTTCCCTGCTGGAACGAGGCCAAATCCAGCCTGTCACGGTGGTCCGGCGAGCGGCCTTCCTCCAGGCCCACCCTGGCGAGGAAGACGTGTTGGGTGAGGCCGAGTACGTCGTCATCGACGGAAACCGCCGGCTCGCTGCCGCCAGTGAAGCGGGGCTCGACGAACTCCGGATCGACGTCCACGACGCGTTGGCGGCGACCGACGCTGACATCCTCGAGTCGGCCCTGATCGCTAACGTGCACCGCGTCGACGTCGCACCTCTCGATCAGGCAAACGCGCTGCGTCAGCTCGTGGGCGTCCACGGTTCGCAGGGCAAGGTCGCCAAGCGCCTGGGCAAGACGCCCGCGTGGGTGTCGCAGCGGCTCGCCCTCCTGGAGCTCACCCCGGACTTGAAGAAGAAGGTCGAGACGGGCGAGCTGAAGGTCGAACCTGCCCGCCGCATTGGTCGTCTACCGAAGGGCAAGCAGGCAGCAGAGGCGAAGAAAGCCATCGATGCGCCCAAGGCACCGCGCCAGCGCAAGCACGCTCCGGCCGCCAACGTAAGCCCGACCGTTAACGCCGTTAATACCCCTGCTGGCGCGAAGGGCGAAGAGACCAAGGCCGACGAGACCGTTAACGCCGTTAACACCGAGGCGGCAGAAGTACCCCAGGGACTCGTGCTCGACGCGTCCGTATCTCCCTCCGAGCTGGTCGACGCGCTGGTGGCCTTCTTGGCGCCAGCCGATCTGTCGTCCGTCGCTGAACTGCTCCTGGACAGGATTGGGGACAGCGACCGCTCGGACAGGACACCCACTGCGGTCTGAACGGTCGTTCTCACCGCAACACAAAAAAGCGGCCCCCGTTCCCGGACGATTCCGGGAACGGGGGCCGCTTTGTGGTCAGGGGGCCTGGGTGGCGAGGGTGTCGTCGATGAGGATCTCGGGGGCGGGGTCGGCGGTGGAGCGTGCGGTGGTGACCTTGTCGATGGCGGGGGTGAGCGCGTCGTAGATACGGCCGGAGAGAGCTTCCTGGTCGGGGAGGTTGGGCCCCATCCAGCCGGGGTGGGCGTCCTGGTCCAGTTCGTCGAGGTAGGTGACGAGCTGGGCGCCGGTGAGCGTGATCCGGACCATGCCGCGCTGTCCGCGCTCTCCGTCGGCGGGGACGGTGGTGACCTTCTTCAGTCCGTCCGGGCGGGTGCTCTGCCAGATGTCCTTGTTGCAGATGATGGTCAGGGAGCCGATCCCGGCGGCCTTCTTCATGCGGCTGTCGTGATGGGCGGGGGACTGGGTGGTCGCGCCGCAGGCCGTGAGCGCCAGGATCGCGATCAGGGTGGTTGCTGCCAGAGATGCGGTACGGCGGATCTGCTGCACGGTCATGCCTCCAGGCTGAGGTTGGGGGTGATGGTGCGTCCGGCGTGTGCGTGGGTGAGGAGTCGGTACGGCGTCGTCCAGGTGCCGTGGATGCGGGACCGGGGGCAGTAGAGGGTGCTGGTGAGGGCGGTTTCGGTGTCGGGGTGGATGAGGACCAGGGCGACCGGGTCGGCGTCCGGGTGCTGCCTGGTGAGCGGGCGTCCGCGTTCCAGGCCGCCGCGCTCGCCAATCCGTACGGCGACGTCGCCGCGGCCGGTCCAGGGGGTCGGCCGCTGGCGGGCGGTGAGCATGGCGGTGAACTCCGCGACCGCCTTCTGATCGCCGGGGTGCAGGGGGCCGGCGCCGTGTCCGCAGCGGCGGAAGTGGGCCGTCACGTGCGGACCGTCCGGCGGTGGAGCCGGGCCCGGATCCGGTAGCGGAGCAAGGCGCGCTCCTGACGCTCCTCGATGGCGTCGGCGAGGAGTTCCTCGAGTTCGGCCATCTGCTCTTCGGCAAGCCACTGGGGCTGGTAGTCGTCGCCGTGGCAGACCGGGCACAGGTGGTCGTGCCCGGCGTGCTCCAGCCACGTTGCGCAGCCGACCTCGTTGCAGGTCGGCTGGGTGGGGTCCTCTCCGATGCCGGAGCAGTACGGGCAGCGGGTGAAGCGGAAGTCGACGGGCGCGCCCGCGTGGAGGTCGGAGTGGAGTTGGGCGAGGCCGCGTACTCCGAGCTCGCGCAGCAGGGCATCGGCGGCGGGGACCTGGCGGTCGATGCCGGTGTGGTGGTGGTCGGCGAGCATCTGGACTGCGGTGCACCAGGCGAGGGTGGAGCGGTCGACGGGGGCGGTGTAGTTGCTGGCCCACGAGTCGGTGGGGTCGGGGTCGGGGTCGGCGGGCGGCAGAGGCGGTGCGGTGAGCGGAATGCCGAGGGTGGTGAGTTGGGCGGTGATGTCGGCGGTGCGGCGGGTGAACTGGTCGAAGACGGTGGGGGGCATGGGCCCTCACATTCGGTGGGGCCGCCGGGACCGTGGTGGTCCCGGCGGCCGGAGCGGGTGGGGTCAGTGGGAGGCCGGGGCGAGGGTGGCCTTGTGGCTGTCGCGGTGCGCGCTCTGCGCCGGTTCGGCGAGGGCCCGCAGGCCGTGGGGGTCGCCGACCGGGCCGCAGGCGCTGCACACCACGGCGTAGTTGCGGCGGCCGGTGCAGCCGGCGTCCGGGTCGCGGGGCTTGCCGGAGGGCCGGGTGGCGTGGGTGCATTCGGTGCCGTCCGGGTGGAGCGGGGTGATCTTCACGGTGATGCGGGCCATGGGCTTCGTCTCCTGGTCGGGTTCGGGGAAGGGCAGCTGGTGGAGCGCGGCGGCCGGGGTGCGGCCCCTGGTGGGGCGCGGCGGGGTGGGCGGCTCGGTGCGGGTGAGCGCGGTCTCGGGGAGGAGTCCGAGCTGTCTGCCGGCGGCCGTGCGGGCGGCGAGGGTGAGCGAGCGGGTGACCCGGTGGTGGCCGTGGTCGATGCGCAGGTGGCAGAGCTGGCAGGCGGCGAGCAGGTTCTCGTCGCGCACGTCTTCGGGGGTGTGGTTGAGGTGGGCGGTAGTGAGGTGGACCACGGACCCGGTGTCCGGGTGGGTCTCCTCGTGGACGGCAGGGCAGCGGCCGCCCGGGTGCGCCAGGCCGCAGTGGCCCGTGCACTCGCAGCGGCCGCCCGCCCGCTCGAACCGGATCCGCGCGCTGATCCGGGGCCAGTCGCGCGGGTAGCGGTGCAGGTTCTCGGGTCGGATGGGCACGGCCGCTCCGCTACTCGCCGCCGGCGGCCTGGCGCTGCTCGAAGGCCTCGATCAGTTCGCTCAGCGCGCTCGGGTCACCGGCGGTGCCGACCCAGGCTCCCGTTTCGGTCCACACGGGGACCTCGCCGGAGTCTTCGTCGTCGAACCAGCAGACGTACGGTCCGTACCGTTCGAGGACGGCCGTGGAGCCGGCGGCCGGGTCGGACAGGTCCGGTGCGGTTTCCAGCACGGTGAGCGTGGTGACGGCCAGCCACATCGGTTCGTCCGGTGTGCGGGGCAGCCGGAGGTGGCCGGTGACGCGGAGCGTGTCGCCGGGGACGAGGTCGTGGATGACCGCGTGGGCCAGCTCGGAGTCGGTGACGCTGCAGGGCAGGATCATCTCGTCCGTGCGCTCGTCCGTCGGGGAGACGATGAGGCGGAACCGTGCCGTCGTCCCGTGCAGGTCGCCGGGCACGGTCTCCTCGTCCAGGAAGCCGTCCAGGGCTATCGCGTTGTCGGCCACGGTCAGCCGGCCTTCCGGACCGGCGCCTGGTGGGCGGCGTCGTACGCCTCGAGGACCGTCTTGCGCACGATGCCCGCGTCGGCGACCTGGTGGCCGTTGGCGCGCGCCCACGTCCTGATGGCGGCGAGTTCCTCCCGGGTGCGGCCGCTGCCCATGCCCGCCCGGATCGGCGTGGGCGCGGCGGCCGTGGTGGTGCGGGTGCCGGCCTTCACGGTGCGCAGTTCGTCCTGGGCGCGTTCGAGGTCGGCCTTGGCCTTGGCGACCTTGGCCTCGGCGTGGCGCTGGGCGGCCTCGGTGTCGCGGCGGTCGGACAGTTCGGCGAGGTCGGCGGTGATGCGGGCGGCGCGGCTGCGGACGCTGGCGGCCGGGTGGGAGGCGGCCCAGTCGATCAGCTTCTGGAGGGCGTCGGAGACGGGCAGCGCGACGACCGGGACGTTGATGGCCGGGATGTCGGTGATCTGGTGGGCGATGAGGTCGCTGAGGTCGGTCTCGCTGAGGCCGGTGGCCTCGCGGATCGTGTGCTCGGCGTCGCCGTTGTTGTGCATCGAGAGCGCCATGGCCTCGAACGCGGTCAGGGCCGGGGCGGGGGTGTTCGTCATGGTGGGTGCGTCTCCGGTTTCCGGGAGGAGGGGGAGCAGGGCGGTGAGGGTGTCGGGGTCGGTGGGCAGCCCGAGGACGTCCAGGAGCAGGGCGAGGTCGTCCTTGTCGTGGGAGCTGCGGGCGGTGACCCGGGCCGCGGCGGCGAGCTGCTTGGCCGGGTTCGGGTCCAGGGGCAGGGATTCGGCTTCGAGGGCCTCGGACCAGTCGGTGAACATCAGGCGGCCTTGCCGCTGGCGACGAGGGCCAGCACGCGCAGGTTCGATGCCGCCTGCGCGGGGGTGATCGGCTGCTTCCACCGGTTGTACGGCGCGGGCCGGGTGGGGATGGACTCCAGCTCGAGGCGGGCAAGGGCCAGTTCGCGGACGGTCGGCGGGACGACGCGGCCGGTGCGGGCCCGTTCCCGCCGGCGCCGGTCCTGCTCGGCCACCACGCCGACCCAGTCCTCACCGAGCCGCGCGACGAGGTCCTTGCGCAGTTGTGTGCGGTCGCGTTTGGTGGTCGCCGCCCACACCCCGGTGCGGGTCAGGTCGGGGTTGGCCAGCGCCCACTTCAGGCAGCCCGTGACGATCGGGCAGCCGGAACAGGCGTGCTTCGCCTTGGCGAGCGCCTTCTCACGGGCGTGGGGGTCCTGGTCGGTGTTGCGGATGTCCTCGAGCGCGAAGAGGCCGGGTTCCGTGCGGCAGCGCAGAACCTGGTCGGTGGTGGGGAAGGGGATGCGGTCGTCGGACGGGATGAACGTCGGCGGCTGCGGGACGCCGGTGCCTTTGCCGCTCATGAGCTGCTGCCTTCCGGGGAGAGGTGGGGGAGCTGGAGGAGGACTTGGTCGACGAGGTCCTGCGGGGGGCGCCACGGTCCGAGCTGTCCGTGCCGCCACGGGATCGGCAGCGCGAGCTCGTGGACGTCGGCCAGGACGAGGTGAAACGCGTCGGGCTGCGCCCACGTCGAGCAGGGAGCCGTGCCGACGGCGTCCTGGTGGCAGTCGGTGAGGCGGGCGACGCCGATGACGGCCCGGGTGGGCAGGCCGAGGCCGCGGATCGCGGTGGCGACCAGCGGGTCGCGCATCGCGGTGGGCTCGGTGGCCGCGCCGGCGTGCAGCAGCAGCCAACCGCGCCAGGACCACGGCCGGGGCCGGTTCTCCACCGTCTTCTCGCCGGTGAGGATCGCGGTCGTCCACGGCTGCCTGATGGTGATGCCGCGGATCCAGTCACCGACCGGTACGGCGGTAGTGGTCATGCGGCACGTCCCGGAACGGCGGTGCCCGGGCGGCCGAGGCGGCGTCCGTTGACGGAGGGCACGGTCGCGTGCGCAGGGGTAGCGACGACGAGGCGGCCGGTGTGTTTGCCCTGGTACATCGCCGAGTCCGCGGCCCGCATCATGACCGGCAGTTCGTTGCTGCCGGTGGCGGCCAGGGTCGCGGCGCCGAGGGACACGGCGAGCGGCAGGGTGCCGTCCGCGTACGGGACGGGACGGTGCATCAGCCGGACCAGGTGTTCGAGGCGCAGCGCCTGGTGGCGGGGGTCGATCCGGGTGATCGCGGCGAACTCGTCGCCGCCGAGGCGTCCGGCGGCGCCGCGGGGTCCGGCCCATTCGGTGAGGCGGCGGCCGATCGCGGCGAGCGCGGTGTCACCGGCGGCGTGCCCGAAGCCATCGTTGAGCTGTTTGAAGTGGTCGGCGTCCGCGAGGACCAGGACGGCCTCGTCAGGGTGGCGCTCCAGGAGGCGCTGGGCGCGGGGGGTGAAAAACTCACGGCGCCAGCACCCGGTCATCGGGTCGTGGTGCGCCTGGTCAAGGCGGCGGAGCAGAACCGCGGTGTGCAGGGTCCATCCGGCGAGCGGGACCACGAGCGCGGTGATGTGGAACGCCTTGGTCGGTAACAGGGTGGCGGGCATACTGAGATGTCCTTCTCGTCTCTGGCACGGGCAGGAAAGCCCGGGCCGCCGTTTGCGTCGGCGGCCCGGGCGCTTTCGTGTTCTGCGGGTGGTGCCCTGCTGGTCTCGGGATCGGGGCGTGGCGCTGGTCGTGGCGGAACACCGCGACCGCCCCGGCCGGGAAGGGCCGGGGCGGCACGGAGGAGCGCCGCGCTCGCGCGGGAGGGGGTCAGCGGTTGAGGGCGACCGTGATGATCTCGGCGTGGTCGAAGGCGAGGTCGGGGAGCGAGTTCAGGGGCCACCAGCGGGCGGCGGTGGCGTCGTCCCCGGCCGTCGGCTGGACCGGCGTGGGCAGGGTGGCCGTGTAGGCGACGGTGACGTACCGGCCGCGCGGGTCACGGCCCGGGGCGTCGAAAGCGCCCACCTGCCGGAGTTCGGCGGCCGGGACGGTGATGCCGGTCTCCTCCTCCAGCTCGCGCACGGCGGCCTCCAGGCTGGTCTCTCCCGTGTCCACGTGACCGCCAGCCAAGGCCCACTGCCCCTTGAACGGGTCCCAGCCCCGCTCGATCAGCAGGATGTGGCCGGCGGCGAGCAGGACGACGTCGGCGGTGTAGCGGATCGTCTCGTCGGTGGTGCCGGTGGTCATCAGATGCCTCCTGGTCTGAAAGGGATGGAGCAGGCCGCCCCGGGCGGGGCGGCCTGGAGGATGCCGGTCTGTCAGGCGGCGACGGCCGCCGGGGTGTCGAGCCCGGCGCCGAGCAGCAGGCCGCGGATCGACTGCTCGTACTCGCCGTCGCGGATCCGGTCGAACATGAGCTGCCCGGCGACCAGGCACCGGGCCCGCAGCTGGATCAGAGCGACCGTGTGCGAGTCGGCGCCGGCGGCGGTCGCGGCCTGCCCGGCCGCGTCCCCGGCGAGCTGGTTGGCGGCCTGGAGGGCGGCCTCGCGCCGGGAGTACTGCGCCCTGCAGAACGCCCAGCTGGTCAGCGCCCGGGTGTGGTCCACCCGCTTCTCCCACGCCGTGTACATGCGGCGCGTGCTCTCGGGGTCGGCGGCCCAATCGGTGGCCCACTGCCGGGCGAGGTCGGGCAGCTGCGCGAGTTCGGCCAGGACCTGCGCGCCGCGGTGTCCGAACGCCTTCCAGGCGTCGGTCTCCTCCACGACGCGGATCTGGTGGGACAGCAGCCAGTACGGGGAGTAGGCGGTGGCCCAGTTGCCGGTCTCGCCGAGCGGCTCGACGACGAACAGCCGGATGGGCCAGCCGTCCTCGACGCGCTCCAGGATCTCGCCGGGCCGCGTGTACATGTGGAAGTAGCCGAAGGGCCGGTCGGTGTACCACTTCTGGCCGGGGGTGGGGTGGTCGACGACCTGGCCGAGGTGGTCGACGAGGTTGACGGTCGAGATGGTCTCGCCCTGGGCGCGGAGGTAGCGGGCGAGGTAGATGTCGGTGGGCGGGACGGTGCCGTCGGGGCGGGTCGCGATGTAGTGGACGACGGGCCGGATGCTGTGTGCCATGGCTTCCTCCAGGTGGTCTCGGGAGCGTGCTGGGCGGGCGGTCGGATCAGGCGCGGGTGGCGGGGGCGGGGCCGCGGAGCTCGTCGACGCGGATGGCGCTCTGCTCGGTCTGCTGGGCGAGGGCGGCGATCCGGCTGGCCTGGTCCGCGAGGGCCTCGCCGCGGATGAGGCCGGCGGCGAACTGGGCGGTGAGCCGGGCCAGCTCCTGGGCGTGCTCGGCGAGGTACTCCATCTCGCGGCCGACCGGGTCGGGGTGCGGGACGACGGGGTCGGGGAGCGGCTGGTCGACCAGCCGCCGGACGATGACGGTGAGCGCGTCGGTGACGGCGTCCAGGTCGCCGTCGGCGAGCCAGGCGTCGATGCTGTCGTGGCCCGCCAGGTCGGGGGTGTACTTCACGTGGCACCGCCGGTCGGGGGCGGTCAGCGACGCGGTGGTGAAGACGATCCGGCTGTTCCTGCGCTGCGGGTAGACGGTGAGGGCGAGGTCGGCGGCGGGGCGGGTGAAGTTGACCGGCCAGTTCGGGACGTCGGGCGGGGTCCACTCGGATCCGACGATCTCCCCGAGGAGCGTGATGAAGCGGGTGGGGGCGTGTGCGGCGGGGTGGGGCATGGGCGCCTCCTGGCGGTGACGGTGGGCTGACGTGCCCCCGCACCGTCCCGGCCCGGGCCCGGGACGGCACGGCGGTACGTCAGGTCACAGGCGCCGGGCGAGGTCGGCGGTGACGCGTTCGGCTTCGGCTCCGTCGGCGAACATCTGCGCCTGGAACTTGTTGGCCTGGCGCTTGCTGAGCGGGTGGACCTTCATCTCGTGGCGGATCCAGGTGATGCGGTTCTCACGGGCGCCGGAGCGGATGAGCTGGTCGACTTCGACGAAGCCGCGCAGCAGAGCGAGCTGGAGCTGCTTGCGGTCGCGCAGCTTCGGGGCGGACAGCAGCATCCACATCGCGCCCTTGGGGGCGATGACCGTGGCGACGCGGAAGTCCCGGGTCTTGCCGACGATGGCCTGCTTGGTGCCGGCGGACTTCCAGACGTTGGCCGGGACAGCGGCCGCTTCGCCCTGCGCCTCGTTGGCGAGCCCGAGGAGCAGGTGCGGCTTCGTCAGGACGATCGTGACCGGGCCCAGCGGGCGGCGGCCGTAGTGGTCGTGGACCAGGTTCTGAACGGCCGACGCGCGGGAGAGGACGCGCTGTTCGGCGGTGCGGGAGACGAAGGCGCCGTAGCGCAGGACGCTGAGCTTGGAGGTCCTGTTCTTGGTGAGGGGCATCGGGGAGGGGTTCCTCTCGGAGGCGGGGCTGATTGGCCACCGCACCGCCCCGGCCGGAAGGGCCGGGGCGGAACGGGCAGCCCGTCAGCCCTCGAGGGCCTTGAGGTAGTCGTCGAGCTCGGCGACCGAGACCCTGTGCTCGTCGCCGGCCCCGTCCCCGGTGCCGGTGGTCACCGGGGCGGCGGGGAGGCCGGCGGCGCGGGCGGCGAGGTGGTGGCGGACCTGCTCCATCCCGGTGATGCGCACCGGCTGCTCGCCGTCGCCGGTCAGCAGCGTGAAGGTGTGCTTGTACTCGTCCCTCTCGGCGCGGTGGTGGAGCACGACGCCCGGGGCGAGGTAGAAGGACGCCTCGCCGTTCTCGTAGCCGCGCCACCGGCTCGCGTCCCGCAGGAACGTGTCGCCGCCGTCGATCTGGAAGGCGCCGTTGGCGGCTCGGTGTGCGGCGTCGTCCTCGGTCGCGGTGATGACCTGGGCGAGGGCCTCGTCCAGCGTGGCGGCCGGGGCCGGGGCGGACTGGCGGGTGGGGATGAACGTAACGCGGGTCATCCGGCGCAGCGGGGCGAGGGCGTGTTCGGCGAGGCCGTCGACGGCGATCGCGCCGAAGACGGCGGCGGCCCCGGCCGCGGTGATCCGCAGGCTGTCGGCCCAGGAGGTGGGGGTGATCTGGTAGCCGAGGTAGGCGCCGGTGGCGCCGCCGATCAGCGCGGCGACCATGCTGGCGCCGTCGATCATCGAGCTGGCGACGGTGGTGGCCACCTGGCGCAGGGATGCGTTCATGGTGAAGGACTCCTTGTTCTGGGTGCGCTGGGAGAGGGAAAGGGTGGTGCTCCGGGGCGGCCGGGGCCGAGGCCTGCGGTCACCCCGGGCGCTCAGAGGCCGGCGGTGTGAGCGGCGGCGGTGGTGCGGGCGGTGTGCGCGAGGAGCACGGTCAGCTCGTGGCCGTGGTCGACGGCGGCCTCCAGGAGCTCGAGGAGTTCCGGCTCCAGGTTCCGGTTGCGGGCGCCGGTCAGGACGCCTTCCAGGTAGAGGACGTCGGCCAGGACCCGGCCCCGGACGTCCAGGACACCGGGCTGGACGTGCTGTGCGGTGCAGTTCTTCGCGGTGGCCAGCCGGGCATGGCCGGCGGCCTCGGCCTCGGTGTACGCGGTGTCGCTCTGCTCGGTCAGCAGGACGTCGAGCTGGGCCGGGTCGCGGTAGGTGCGTCGCCACCCGAGGCGGGCCGCGACAGTTTCCATGAGGGTGTGGCGGGTGCGGGGCACGGTGACCTCCGGGGGAGGGCCGGTCGCCTGGTCTCGGTTGACCCGGCGGACACCGCGACGCCCCCGCCCGCCGGGTGGCCGGCGGGCGGGGGCGCACGGTGAGCGCCGGTCAGTTTTTCGGTTTGCTGCGGGCGTAGTAGGAGACGTAGCCGCTGTGGCTGCTGCGCTCGATACGCAGGACGTCGGGCTGGTCGGCTGCCAGCTGCTGGAGCACGTTCTCGATCCAGGCGGTGGTGCGCTGCATGGTGAGGCGGCGCAGGTCCAGGGAGGAGAGCCACAGCTGGTTGGTCGCGTAACGGCGGTTGTCGTTCACCCAGGCGTGCAACTGCTCGCGCACGGTGTCGTCGTCCGGGCGGGCGGGAAGGGTGCGGGGCAGTGCGCGGCAGGTCGTGGCGTGCTCGTTGGCGACCGTCGCGGCCTGGGCAAGGCCGTAGGGGGTGTACGTGGGCTTTCCGCCGTACGCGGAGGCGAAGTGGCAGCCGAGGCACGCGACCGTGTAGCAGTGACCGGTCTTGTCGTCGTCGGGGGTGTAGACGAGAACGACCGCGTGGGCCTGGTTGTAGTACCGCTGGGCGATGGTGACGCCCTCGGGCTTCCAGGTCTCGCCGATCTCGGGCCACGGGTCGGGGGCCGGCGCTTCGACGGGCTCGGGGCGGCGGGCGAACAGGGTGAGTGCCATGGGTTACTGCTCCTTCTGGTCGGCCTGGGCATGGATGCGGGCGGCGGTGCGGCGAGCGGCGGCGATCACGAACGGGACGGCGAGCGCGCTGGCGATGCTGGCGTAGCTGATGACGAAGCTGGCGGCGGTGCTCACACCAGCACCCCGATCGCCGCAGTGGTCAGCAGGGCGAGCGCGGCGAGGATGACGTCGACCGCGAGGGTCAGGCGCTGGAACTTGCGGGCCGCGAGGATCGACAGCGCCTTGATGCAGGCGAGGCGGTGGTCCTGCTCCATCGCCACCTCGAGTTCGTTCTCCTCCAGGCGCGCCCACTGCGGGAAGGTGCCCGGTGCGGCCGTGCCGACCGTGAGGCAGGGCCGGACGACCAGGAGGAGTAAGACCGCCGCGGCGGCGAGGGCGAGGACGGCCAGGCCGCCGACGACCTTCGTGAACACGGGCAGGTCCTTGTCGGCGATGCTGGCCAGACCGGCGAGGACCGCACCGGTGAAGGCGAGCAGGAGGCTGGCCTTGCTGTCGGTGCGGGCGATCTCCCCGGTGACGGCGGCGCAGGCGGTGTCCCGGTTCCGGTCGCCGGTGTTGGTGAGAGGGGCGATGGTCACGTGCGATTCCCATCCGGGCCGGGCTGTCCGGCTCCCCGTCACCACCCGGCCCGCGAGGCGGGGCGGGTGGATCAGGCAGCCGTCAGATCAGCGAGACGGTTGGTTGTGGTTGTGCAGGTGGATCAGCGGGCGCAGGGACAGGCCGCGCAGGGCGAAGAGGCTGCCGATCGTCCAGGCGAGGACGGTGAGCGCGGTGGCGACGGGTCGGCCTGCGGCGGGGGAGGCGTCCCAGACCATGAGGACCGAGCAGGTGCCGTGCGCGATCCAGGTCAGGCGGGCGCCGACGGCGCCGGTGAACCAGGACGCGGCGAGGGCTCCGAGGCCGACGCCCTGCCAGATCACGAACGCGCTGGAGGCCGTCAGCGGAAGGCCGGCCGTGTGCGCGGTCAGGTAGGCGTGGACGGGGTCGGCGACGGTGGCGGTCGCCTGGGTGACCCACGCCCAGTCCTGGTGGTGGTACCAGGTGATGCCCCTGGGGACGGCCCAGGTGAGGGTGAGGACCAGGGCGACGATGCTGACGAACCCGAGGGCGGCGACGGCACCGGCCGGGAGGTCGTCGGCGGAGCTGATCGGCGGCCGCCGGAGCGGGGCGGGCCGCCGGGGCGGGATGCGCTGGCTGTCGTCGATGGTGTCCAGCGGCGGGACGGGGGACTGGGGGTCGTGCGGGACGGGCTCGGTCACCGGGCGGGCTCCTTCACGGTGGTCACGGGACAGGCCGGGCTGGCCGACTCCCCTTCACCACCCGCCGCACGGGCGGGTGGATCAGGCAACCGGCAGACGCGGGAAGGGGTTCACGCCGCAGCCGCGAAAGACTCGCCGGGCGGCAGCACATAGCTGAAGGGCGCGGCCGGGGTGCCGTCGTGGCAATCCAGGCACGCCCCGAGGGTGCGCAGGGGTAAGCAGTGGGTGTAGCGGCGCCGGCAGGTCGGGCAGGTCTGGCGCTTGGCCATCGCCTTGTCGAGCGCGACCTCCTTGGCGAGGGTCATCGGCCGGATCGGCAGGGCGCGGTCGATCTCGTACAGCCACGCCTTGCGCTTGCCGCCCCGGCATTCGATGACGGCGACCGGGTCCTGGCCGCCGGGCCGCAGCCGTTGTTCGCGCAGCTGGCGGCGGGTGGCGAGCCCTTTCGGGGCTTGGCGCCACCGGTAGACGGGCAGCGCCCCGGTGCGGGGTTCGTACATCGGCACGTCCCGGACGGGCGGCTGTCCGCCGGGGGTGGGATCAGCGGCCGCCGCGGCGGCCACGGTTGTTTCCGATGCCGGTGTGGATCTGGACCTTGGCGCGGCCGCGGGCCTGGACGGTGATCGGGGTGCGGCGGCCGGCGCTGGTGCTGAACATCTTCAGCACCAGCGCGCCGCCCGCGAGGACGGCGACCAGGAGCACGACCGCGTTGATGAGGGCGACGAGCGCGGTCGCCAGGAAGTAGATGCCGACTCCGGTGACGCCGAGGATGAACGCCACCAGCGCGGCCTTCACCAGGAGCGGGGAGACGTAGGGCTGCGGGGCGGGGGCGGGCGGGGCCGCGTAGTAGGAGATCTGCTGTCCGTACAGGCCGGGGACGGTGACGACGGTGTCCATGCCCGGGGCCGCCGGGTAGACGACGGTGCCCTCGGGGAGCGGCGCGCCGTACGCGACGGGGTGCGGGGCGCCGTACGGGGCGGGCGCCGGGTTGTAGGCGGGGGTGAGCGGCGTCGGGGCGTAGACGGGGTAGCCGGGGTGGGGCTGGTTGCCGGGAGACGGCATGATGGGTCCTCTCCTCTGATGGGGAGCTCGGGCAGTGTCATTTGGCGTGAGATCGCCCGGGGGAGGCTTCGGCCTCTTCACCGGCCTCCGGAGGTGCTTCCTTCACTTCCGGGGGCCAGTGGAGCCGTCGAAGCACGGGGTGCTCAGTCGGTCAGTTGGCGCCACCGCGTGGGCAGCAGCGCCTCGTAGCGCAGCAGGATCGTCGGCGGGTGGCCGGATCCGGGCGCGGGGAGCAGGGGCACGGGGTCGCCGCCCTGGTGGGTGAAGTCGACCCCGGCGCCGGTGGTGGTGAAGTCCAGCTCCGTCTCGTTCTCGTTTTCGTTCTCCGGCCGGGTGCCGGGCCGGCGCCTCATGCCGCACCCGCGTCGGTGCTGTCCTCGAAGACGTCCAGGGCGTCGGCGATGACCGACTCCTCGAATCCGTCCTCTTCCGCGAGGCGGCGCTTCGCGGCGCGGGCCCGGTCTCCGACCCACGTCTCGCCCTTGCCGTACTGGTTCGCGAGCCGCTCCAGATCCGGTGCGACACCGGAAAGCGAGCACTTCGCGATGTACCGCTCGGCTTCGTCACGCTGCTGCTCGCGCACTTCGCGAGGCACCCGCACCGTGTTTTCCGAGGCGGTCAGAGCGGGGACCGCGCTGAGCGCGAGCCCGTTTTCCGAGGAGCGGCCGGAAGAAATCGAGGCACGCACGCCACCACTTTCCGAGACTCCGCGAGTCTTGGCGGCGGCCCGCTCCAGGGCCCGCTGACGCTTGATCTTCTCCGCTTCCTCCAGGGCGCGGGCCTCGGCCTCCGCCTTGATCCGCTCGGCCTCCGCCTTGGCCTCGGCCTCCTTGCGCAGCGCGTCTGCCTGGGCTTCTGCCGTGGTGATCTCCGCCCGGCGCTTGGCGTCCCGGTCGCGGTCGGCCTGCTCCAGCTCCCACCGGGCGCGCTCCTGCTGCGCCTCGATCTCGGCGTCGGTCTTGCGCTGCGCCGCCTCGATTTGTGCGGCCCGTTCCTTGATCCGGAGCCGCTCGCGGTCCGCCTCGATTTCCGCCCGGCGAGCGTGGTCGGCCGCCTCGATTTCTGCGGCGCGCCGCTCGTTTTCGAGCCTCGCGTTCTCCTCGCGTTCTTGCCGGGCGGCCTCGCGTTCTTCGGCCTCGCGTTCCCGCTGCGCCTCGCGTTCTGCGGCCTCGCGCTTGTCGGCGGCCTCGCGTTCGGCGACCTCGCGGGCTCGCTTTTCGGCGGTCTCGCGCTCTGCGGCCTTCGCGCTCTCGAACCGGCCGATGATCGCGGCGAGTTCACCGCGCCGCCGGGTCGCGTACTTGCGGTACCCGGTGGCGGCTTCCGCGAGGAGGATCAGCAGGGCCGGGGCGACGGAGTGGAGCAGGATGCCCCCGGCGTCCGGCGTCTTGGGCACGAAGTGGAAGTGGGCGTCGGGGTAGAGCGACGTCCAGCAGTTCATGACCCAGGTGGACAGGCCGGCGGTCCAGCGGAGCAGGAACGGCCAGCCGCCGGGCTTGTAGTCGCCGCCGTGCTCGGCGAGGACGCCGTCGACGTACAGGACGGTGATCAGGGCGAGGCTGGCCAGCGGGTCGAGCATCCAGGCGATGTACCAAGGGATGTCGTGGGACATCCCGAACCGGGTCACATTCACACAAGTGAAGATCAAAGCGCCGCCGCCGAGGGCGAGGAGCGCCTTGGTGACCATAGTCAGGACGTTGTCGACTTTGGTGATGGAGTTGCGGGCCTTGGCGGCGTCGTCGGCGCTGACGGGCGGCTCGGGCGCGGGGGCGGGGGGCGCTCCGGCCCGGGTGGGCCGGGGCACGGTCGGGGCACTCATTCTTGTTACCCTCCGTAGTGTTCGGGGTGGTGTGCGGCGCACTGTGCGCGGGGTGCAAAGCGGGATGAACTGCCTGTGTGCGGGGGTGCACACCGGAAAAGTCCTAGAGGGGAGGCCGGGTTCACACAGTGCGGTGTGCGCTGTGCGAACCCGGCCTCGGTGGTGACGTTCAGTTGCCGTTTTCGAGGGGGGAGCGGATCAGGTCGTACGATCCGTAGCCCTCTTCGGAGTCGTCCTTGGCGATGACGCCGTCGTCCAGGAGCTGCTTCTTGAGGCGGTTCCACCAGTCGCGGGCGCCCTTCTTGTCGACCCGCATCCACAGGTCGTTGAGCTCCTTGGGCTCGAAGGACGATTTGCCTTCGCGCACCCAGGAATCCAGGCGAGCAAAGATGGCGTCCCGGGTGGCCTCGGGGGAGAGCTTCTCCGCGTCGCCCACCAGGCCGGGCAGGGAGAAGACGGGGGCGTCGGCGGCCGGCGCCTCGATCTCGCTCTCCGCGTCCAGGTCGGTGTACTCGCCGGGCTCGGGGTCCTCGGCGAGGATCTGCCGCAGTGCGTCGTCCAATTCCTCGGTCTCCTTCGCGAGCAGGTCCTCGTCGACCTCGATGTCCATGTCGTCGTCCTCCTCGTCGGCGTCGCTGTCGTACGCGGAGGACGGGTCCGCCGACGCGACGGCGGCCGGAGCGGCCGCCTGCTGCTGGGGGAAGGCGCCGGCACCGTCGGCGTCGCCCTCCAGGAGCGGGGTGGTGTAGAAGGTGCGGTCCTTCCACAGCGCGCCGAACGCGTTCGCGGTCGTCTCGTCCATGGGGGTGCGCACGTTCATGCCCGCCGTGACGGCCGCCGCCAGGGTGGCGCGCTCGGCGTAGTACGTACGGGCGGTGACCGCCCACCGGTCCTCCGCGATGCCCATCCCGGCCGCGTACAGGTAGCCGGGCTTCCTGTTGCCCCAGCCGGGAAACGCGCCGGCCTCGATCGCCTCGGGCGGCAGGATGTACTGGGCCTCCGCCCCGTCGGACAGCCCGTAGGCCATACCGGCGGGGTGGTTGGAGCGCGCCGTGGTGTCCATCTGATCGTGCGTGGCGCGCTGGATGGAGGAGAGGAACCAACCCCCCGTGCTGCGCAGGGTGCGCAGGACCTTGCCGTAGGCGTCGCCGTCGGCGAAGTCGGCGGCTTCCTCTCCGATGATCAGCAGGAAGTTCAGGCCGCAGCCGGGCTTCCACTTCGACAGGCCCTTCGCGGCGAGGTACTCACCGCGGGCCTTGATGACGGTGTGCATCTGCTTGAAGAACCGGCGGGCGTCCTTCTCATCGCTGATGACCATGTCGGCGGCGTGCCGGACGTGCCCGTAGTCCTGCATGAACTTCGAGCAGTTGATGATGATGACGGACACCTCGGTGCGGGTGGCGGCCTCGGTCACGATGATGCTGTTGCCGACGGTCTTGCCCGCGCCGTTGGTGCCCTGGGCGACGCAGTGCTCGACGTTCCCGCCGCCCTCGACCTCCTGAGGGTCGGTGAGCTGTCCGGCGAGGTTCAGCTTGAGGGTCTCGCCGTCCTCGTACTGTCCGAGGCTGATCGGCAGGTCACCGAACCCGGCGCCGAACGCGGACGGGCCGGGCCAGGCGAAGCCGTCCTTGAGGAGGTCGGCGACCTGGACCCGCATGGTGATCAGCGAGGAGTCCTCGTCGTCGACGGTGTGGGTGATGCGCCCTTTGCCGACCTTCAGCGCGGACGCCATGGCGGGGAGCCGGCGGGCGAACTCGTCCGCCGTCGCCCCGTCCTTCGCCTCGACCTGGGCGACGACCGTGCCCTTGCCGTTGGACGTGGCGTCCTTCAGCTCGTGCTTGGCCAGCCCGATCTCCGCTTCGAGCTTGGCCCACTTCCCGTCGGCCTTCTCCGCCGCGCCCTTCTTGTACAGCGCCGACCAGAGGTGGTTGGCGATGCACAGGCCGGACCCGGCGAGCGCCCAGGTGCCCATCGTCGCGCCGGTCTCCAGGCCGACGACGGTGCCGAGGGTGATCCCGGCCGTCGTCGCGAGCGTGTTGACCTGGTGCATGATCCGCAGGTCCTTGTCGCGCTTGGCCTTGATGTCCATGTGGCTGATCAGCTTGGACAGCGCCGCGCCGGTGCCGGCCAGGCCGAGCGCGGCGAGCGCCAGGGAGGCCGGGGTGGTGGCGAGGAGGACGTGGGCGGTCTCGGCGACGACGCAGCCGCCGATGCTGATGCCCCACGGCCCGCCGTACGTGATCCACGGGGACGTCGGGTTCTGCTCGTCCGGCGGGGTGGTGTCGATCTTCTTCGCGCGACGGGAGAACCGTGCCATCAGGCCGCTCCCCTTTCACCCGCACCGCGGGGCTTGTCACCGATGGAGAAGCCGGGCTTCTTGCCCTTGCCCTCGCGGGCCTTGCGCTCGGCCTCGATCTCCGGCTGGATGAAGTGCTTGACGAAGGACGCGTACATCTTGATGCCGGACAGACCGAGCACCTTCGCGGCGGAGGCGCCGCTCTTGAGGTGCGCGGCGACCAGCAGGGCGCGGATCTTGGACTGGGCCCCGAAGGTCCACCACTTGCCCTTGTACTGGGCGAGGATGGCGCCGACCATGTCGGCGTCCATCCCGATCCGCATGTGGAGCTCCAGGCCGATCGCCCGCAGGATCCGGGCGTACTGGTAGAGGTCGCGGTCGGTGGTGAACTCGATCTTCTCCAGCTGCTGGATCAGCTGGGCCAGAGTCGAGCCGAGCTTCTCGCCGCTGTCGCTGTCGCTGTCGCTGTCGCTCATATCGGGTGGGTTCCTTCCGGGTGAGGGGGCCGTGCGGGCCGGGGGCGGTAGTCACCTCCCCGCGGTCCCGCACCCCGGACGGGGGTGCGGGGCCACGGGCAAGCGGCACCAGGTCACTTGCTGGCGGCGGTGGCGCTGTTGGCGCTGGAGATCGCGGTGCTGATGCCGGTGCCGAGACCGTCGATCGCGGCGGACAGCGGCGACGTGGCGAGCGCGTAGCCGCACACCAGGGCGGCCACCAGGACGCCCAGGCGCATCTCCGAGCGCCAGCACAGGTAGACGGCGCCGCCGGAGAACAGGAAGAGGGGAAGGGAGATCACGAGGTCCTCCAGGAGGTGGTGGGCGCGGGCTGTCCGGCTCCCCTTCACCGCGAAGCCCCGCACCGGCCCCGGCCAGCGGGGCGGTGCGGGGCTTCGCGGATCAGGCAGCCGTCAGACCTGCGGGTGACCGTTGATGGCCCGGCGCGGATCGTTCTGGACCAGCCAGGCCAGCGCGGACACGTCCATCGCGGCGGCGGCGTTGGCGGCCCGCAGCGGGGCGGTGTCGATGTCGACCATCGCCTCCGCCGCCGGCAGCAGCCGCATGTACTCCTCGGAAACCCGGTAGGTCTCCACCCCCGTCTCGACCACGCGCAGGTTCCACTCGCCGGTGTGCCAGCTGAAGGTGATCTGGCAGACGAAGGTGTGATTGGGCTGGCCCGTCCAGTACCGGGCGGGGTCCCGGTACAGGACGAAGTCGCCCCGCTTGAAGCCCTGTTGCGCGGCGTGCTGGGTGGCTTTCTGCATCATGTGCGTCCTCACGTTTCCGGCGCCCCCTGCCGCAGGCAGGGGGCAGACCGACAGGTCGAACAAGGGGGTCAGGCGCTCAGGGCGGACTCGGCCGGGCCGTAGGCGCGGGCGAACGAGGCCGCGGCGGCGAGGAGCCCGAAGACTTCCTCGACCTGGCGGCCCGGGTGCTGGTCCCAGAACGTGTAGGTGGCGAACGGTGCGCCGGTCAGCGCCCGGATCAGCAGCGCGAAGATGTCGTCCAGGGCGCTGTTGGTGTCGGTGCAGAAGCGCTGGGTGGTGTCGACGGTCTCGGCGTGCCGCAGGGCGGCACTGATGCCGCGGCCCGCCGGGAGCGACGGGTTCCATCCGGCGGTGCGCAGGATGGTGATCGCGGCCTCGGCGTGGGAGGCGATCTGCTCGCCGGTCATCGGCATGCCGCTGAGCCCCCACCGCAGCCAGTCGGTGCGGTCCTCGGTCAGCGCGAACGCGGCCTCGAGCAGGGCGGCGGGGGTGTCGGCCGGGGAGGACGGGGCGACCGTACCGGCGACGAACACCTCGATGTCGCGGCTGAAGGACTGCTCCAGCTCCTGCGAGGTGCGGGTGGTGCGGTGGTTCAACTCGAACATGGGGGCCGCCTTTCGGGCGTGGTGGGCACGGGCTGTCCGGCTCCCCTTCACCGCGAAGCCCCGCACCGGCCCGGGTGAACGGGCGGTGCGGGGCTTCGCGGATCAGGCAGCCTGCAGACCGTCAGCTGTTGAGAGCGGCCTCGTAGGCGGGGTAGCCCAGGCGGGCGGCGGCCGCGTACCGCGCGGACGTCTCGGCGCCGCGCGCCCAGAGGTCGGCGGCCTCGGTGTGGCCCTTCGAGGCGAGGCTGTCGGCGACCGCCTGCTCCCGCTCGGCGGACTCGGCGTAGCAGGCGGCGACCTCCTGCATCTCCGCGAAGGTGAACGGCGCGGGGGCCGGCGGGGCGATGTCGCCGAACACGAGGTAGCTGTCGATCTCGCTGGCGCACCAGCGGGCCGGGTCACCGTGGTCGGCGCGGAACTGGTTGAGGGTCAGCGTCTGCATGGTCCGTCTCCGATCGAGTCAGGAGCGTTGGTCGTTCAGGTAGGCGTCCTGGAGGCGGCAGAGCCGCTCGAAGAGCGGGCGGCCGGTCCGGTGCCTCTCGGTGGTGCGCGGGTGGATGTCGGCGACCGGGTGGCCCGCGTCCCACGCCGTCGCGGCCGCCGCAGCGGCGGCCGCGAGCAGCACGCGGGTGAGCGGGTGGGCCAGGCCGAGGACAACGGCGGCGCGGGCCGCGCGGTACTGCGCGCCCCGCGCCGTCCGTATCGGCAGGGGGTTCAGCGTCAGCCGTCCTCGCCGGTGCTGACCTGGCCAGAGCCGGACCACGTCCCGCAGTTCTCGTTCTCCACGCTCTGGTAGGGGGTGCCGTCCGCACCGACGCGGTTGACGGTCACCATCCGCGTACCGGATCCGCAGCAGGAGCTGCACGAGACGGTGGCCACGGTCACCGCCCGGCCGACAGCCCGGCGTACGCCCGGACCGAAGCCTTGCCGTCCCAGGGCGGGCAGTTGCAGTTCCAGCGGCTGCACACCCCACACGCCTCGGTCGCCGCCCGCAGGGGAAGCGCCCGGGTCATCCGGAGGATCGGCTGCTGCTCGTACCCGGGCACCATCTCGGCGAGCGTCCGGCGCGCCCGGCGGCCGGCCGTGCTGGCACGGTCGTCGCCGTCCGTGGCGAGGTGCCGGACGAGCTGGTGGAAGTCGGTGTCCGTCTCGTCGCGCTCGTACCCGCGCTGGTTGTCCTCTTCCTCCCGGTCGCGGTATCCACCGGCGGCGAGGGGGCGAAGTCGTGTCATGATCTGCATTCGGGCCTCTTCTCAGGTCCGTGACAGCCCCGGGGGCGTAATCCCTGGGGCTGTCCTCGTGGTGGGGCTGGACGGTCTGTCCGGCTCCCCTTCACCGCCCGTTCCGGCCGAGGCCGGTGCGAGCGGATCAGGCAACCGTCAGTCCTGCGCTTCCCGTTGCTCACCGGACTGGCCGGTGCGCACCGAAAGCGCGTGACAGCTGGAGCAGAGGGAGGCAGGCGCCTGCCTCTGCGGGTGATGCCGGGAAGCCCGGTGCGTCATATCGATCTGTGACGCACGCCGTTGTTCCAGCGCATCGGTGCGGCGTCACCTCACTGAAGTGGTGGGTGCGACTGGCAAGGTCGAGCCGCGGGGACAAGCTTCACCCGGCTTGTCTCGGAGGCGATCTGTCTCATCTCGCCACATGCGTTGGGGCCACGCTGGTCGATCCGCTTGCCATCCAGCCGGTGGTGCATCGCGCTGGTCAGCTCCCGGTCCTTCCCCCCGTTCCCGATCAACTGGGAACGGCGTGCCGTGCGTAGGGGGGAGAGCAGGCGTGCCTCTCGCGTCAGCCCCGCATGATCGCTATGGAGTTCTCAAAGAACGGCCGCTTCCTTTCACACCCCGCAATCGGGGGGTCCGGGCGGTTCCGCCTGCTCTCGTCTCTGGGCTCGCTCCTGGCGTGGCCCGCCGACGATGGGTCGGTCTGTGCGTTGGAAGCCGGGTAATCCGGCGCCCACTACCGGCGCCGCGCGAGGCGCGGTTCCGGCAGAAGGCGTCGGGTCAGCTGGCGAGCTGCTCCGCGGCCGCGCCGAACTTGCCGCTGCCCGTGATGCCGAGGGGGAGGAAGTGGACCGTGAAAAGGGCGATGTGGTGGCCGCCTTCGATGTGCCGGCGCAGGAGGTGCGCCTGGGGAATAAGCACGTCGACCAGGCGCTCGCGGACGAGGGCGGTGATCGACGGGTCGGCGGCGAGGATGTCGCGGGCCGCCTCACGCCGTGCTCCGGACTCCGCGATGACGTCGTCGCGGGCCTTGCTCTTGCCCTTCGCCAGCGCGGAAGCGGCGTCCCACCTGGCGAGCTCGTCCGCCGTCACCAGCTCGTACATCTCGAGCGGCGTACCGAAGGCGATGTCCAGGTCGATGTCTCCGAAGTCCGGCAGCTCCACGTCGATCGCGTCCAGCAACGCGAGCGTCTGGGCGTCGAAGCTCTCGGTGGCGAGGCTGGCGGTAGGGCGGCTAGTCGTGTTCACGGGGTGGTGCTCCCTTCAAGTTCGGGCTCTACGTGATCCCGGGAAGTGGCAGGTGGGGGCCTTTGCCGCCCCGCTCGCTTCGTCGGCATAGCTAACTTAGCTGATACAGTCGGGGGCGTGTCAAGTGCTTGATTGAGGAAGCTATGGAAGCTAGCTAAGGCGAGGGGGTCGACCTACGATGTCGCTTATGAGCAACGAGGCCGTGCAGCCGTACCAGCGAATCGTTCAGGATGTCCGCGACAAGATCCGCTCCGGCCGCTGGACCGCCGGGACGAAGCTGCCGAGCACACGCGAGCTGGCAGAGGAGTACGGCGTCGCGGCCGGCACAGTCCAGCGGGCCCTGACGGAGCTGCGCACGGCGGGGCTCATCTACTCCCACCAGGGACGCGGCTCCTTCATCACGGAGACCGCCTCCGAGTCCAACGAAGACTCGACTGCCCGCGCCCTCAAGGCTCTTGAGGAGCAGGTCGCCGACCTCGCCGCACGCCTCGCCCGAATCGAGAAGGACCGAAGCGACTGACGTCCTTCCCCGCGTCCCATTGCGCATGTTCGTCCCTCCCTGGCCGGTCCAACTTCGTTAGCAAAGTTGTAGGCCCAGCCCGGGAGCGAGTTCTAGATCGGGCGTGTATCCAGCCGCTGGATACACCGAGTGGAGACATGGAGGGATCACCAAGTGGGGCAGCAGCCGAACGAGCTGACACCGGAGCAGTCGCCTCTGCACCGCTTCGGATACACGCTTCGAGAGCTCCGTAAGGTCCGCGGAATGTCCCTCCGGGATCTGGCCGCGAAGTCCTTCATGTCGCACTCCAAGCTGCAGAAATGGGAGAACGCCAGCCGCCCGCCGAAGGACCGGGCCGAAGTCGAGCGGATCGATTCCTTACTCCGAGCCGGCGGTGTGCTGGTCGACCTCTGGCAGCGGATCAACCTCGATGTATCCGGTCGGGCTCCTGTATCCGTTTCTGCTCCCCATGTATCCGAAGCGTCGCTCGGACTGGCCACAGTGGGCATCCAGCGGGCAGCGTCTGATCACGAGGGGATCTTTGTCCCCGCTCGTCTACGGGATGGATCGGTGGTATTCGTGGCGCTCGATCGACGCGACTTGCTGCGTGGTGGGGTAGGCATCGGCGCTGCGGCCGCATTCGGCGTGGGCACGCCGGCGGTCGCGGACTCCGGGATCGCTCAGAATTTCAAGCAGCCCTCGCGGTTGGCGGCCGCGTACAGCGGTACGCCTGTCGAGCATTTCAGGCAGGCTCGCCGACTGCTGATCGACAACGACAACCTGATGGGGCCGCGGACCGCCATCGCAGCCGTGCGCGACCACATCGAGAAGATCAAGACGCTGCGCCGCGACACCAAGGGCGTTGACCGTCAGGACCTGATGGAACTCCAGACGCAGTACGCGGAGTTCGCCTCCTGGCTCTACCAGGACATGGGCGACTTCGACAACGCAGAGTTCTGGCTCGACAGGGCGTTCCAGTGGAGTCACACCGTCGGCGACGGCGACCTGACCTCCTACGTGATGGCGCGCAAGGCACAGCTCGCCGGGGAGAAGCGGGATGTGGTCGACGTTGTCGACCTGGCTGAGGCGGCACAGCGGATGGCGCGGCCCCGGAGCCGCCTCGCGGCGGTCGCCAGGACCTACGAGTCGTACGGCCACGCGCTTCGGGGTGAGCCCACCGACAGCGAGCGCGCGATCGACGACGTCCGCAACGCCCTTGACCGCGTCCTTAGCGACACGACCCCTTGGGGCGTGTGGCTGAACGAGCAGTACCTCGATGTCCACCGCGCGCAGGGCCTGGAGGT
Source organism: Streptomyces sp. NBC_01335 (assembly GCF_035953295.1). GTDB lineage: Bacteria > Actinomycetota > Actinomycetes > Streptomycetales > Streptomycetaceae > Streptomyces. The sequence continues at coordinate 32,473 of NZ_CP108371.1, read as the reverse complement.
GCTGGGCAAGCACGCTCAGGCCGCAGAGATCTTCACCAACGCCATCAAGGCCCTGCCCGCCGGCTACCACCGAGACCGAGGCGTCTACCTGGCCCGCGCCGCGGTCGCCCACGCTGGCGCCGGTTCACCGGAAGAGGCCGCCGCCGTTGGCCTCCAGGCCCTGGCCGTCGCACGGGACACCGGCTCCGGCCGGATCATGCGCGAGCTGGTCAACCTCGACAGGACGCTGGTCCCGTGGCAGCGCCAGCCGGAGGTGTCCGCCTTCCGTGAGAACTTCGATGCTGTCCTTGCCCACCAGTCCTGAGAGAAACGGATCCCCGACCACATGACCACTCGCCCGTACGTCATCCTCTCCGCCGCCACGTCGGTCGACGGATACCTGGACGACACCAGCGCCGACCGGCTGCGTCTGTCCAACGAGCGCGACTTCGACCGCGTGGACCAGGTCCGCGCCGAATCCGACGCCATCCTGATCGGTGCGAACACGATGCGTCGGGACAACCCTCGCCTGCTGGTGAACAGCGACGACCGCCGGGCGAAGCGCGTGGCCGCCGGCAAGCCCGAGTACCCCCTGAAGGTCACCGTCACGGCGAGCGGCGACCTGTCCGCCGACCTCAAGTTCTGGCACCACGGCGGCGAAAAGCTCGTGCTCACCGTGGACAGAGCGGTAGAGAAGGTGCGCGCCACCTTGGGCGGCCTCGCTGACGTCGTCAGCGTCGGCCCCGAACTGGACTGGGGCCTGGTGCTCGATGAGCTCGGGCGCCGCGGTGTCGAGCGGCTGATGGTGGAGGGCGGCGGCACCATACACACCCAGCTCATGTCGCAGAACCTCGCCGACGAAGTACACCTGGCCATCGCGCCGCTGCTGGTGGGTCAGCCGGAGGCGGCGCGCTTCCTGGGCGCCACCGACTACCCCGGCGGATCGACGGCCCGGATGAAGGTGCTGGAGGTCCGCGCGATCGACGACGTGGTCTTCGTCCGCTACGCCCCGAAGGAGCGCACCGCCTGATGTACGCACCCGACCGAGCCCAGGACCTGCGCTGGATACAGCGTGCGATCGACCTTGCCACGCTGTGCCCTCCGGCCACGGGCGCCTACTCGGTCGGGGCGGTCATCGTCGGCGAGGACGGCACCGAGCTGGCGTCCGGCTACTCCCGCGCGACCGGCCCCCGCGAGCACGCGGAGGAAGTCGCCCTCGCCCAACTCCCCCAGGACGACCCGCGCCTCGCGGAGGCGACGATCTACAGCACGCTGGAGCCCTGCTCCCAGCGCAGCGCCTCCCGTACGCCCTGTGCCCAGCGGATCCTCGAGGCCGGCATCCCGCGCGTCGTCATTGCCTGGCGCGAGCCAAGCCTGTTCGTCGACGACTGCGTCGGCTACGAGCAGCTGGTGGAAGCTGGGGTGACAGTGGTGGAGTTGCCCGAGCTGTCGGCGGCCGCGAAGGCCGTCAACGCACATCTCGGGAAACTGGCATGACGACGGCCATCTCCTGTTCCTCCGGCGGCACGACATTCAGCGACGCCATAGCTCAGCCGGGCCGTGTATCTTTCATGGTTACAACGATCATGGAAGGCGTGGCTATGTCCGACTCGGACCGCTCGCAGCGGGTGGACGCTCTGCTGAACGGCCTCCCCGAGGCTCTGCCGTCTCCGCGTGTGCGCGCGAAGCTGCGCCTCGCGGCCGGCCTCACCCAGCAGGACGTCGCGGACGCGGTGGGCGTGAAGAGGGTCGCGGTCACGCGCTGGGAGCTGGGTCAGACCAGCCCTCGACGCCCGCACCGCGAGAACTACCTGCGTCTCCTCAAGGGCCTCGCCGAACGCTTCCCCGACGCCGCGAAAGCGGATGCGGGCATGCCGACGCCAGCCTTGGATTCAAGGGGGTCGGGGTGACGTAGCCGCCACCGGCCGCGCGGCCACCTTGCGGACTGACAATCCGCTTCGGCCAGCGCGGCCCTTCGCACCGACTGGGGCGTGACACCTCAGTTCGGCTGCTCAGTTCCGGTTGACGCCGGTTCTGAGCTTCGGCTCATCGAGCCAGTTCATCTCTCATAAACCCCGCCTTGACAAGCGGGTCGGCCCCTTTGACAAGGGCCACCAGCAAGACCCGGCCGCTGACAACGGTCGATGCCCTACCGATCCGCGGGGCCCTATGACAGGGGCCCTGCGGTTCACCAGAACCGGGAGGGGAGGAGAAATCTCCCCCCACCCGATCTAGATCCGCCCGCTTCTCACGAAGGGGGCGGTCCCAGCACATCCGCACATCTGGCCGTCCAGCCCCGAGGGGCTCGGTTCGTTCAGCTATATGGAAGGTGGGTCGTTCTTATAGTGCCCGAAGTGGTGTCCCCCTGTCAGCTTGGCCCTGTCCGTTTCACCCCGGTTCAGGCGCGGCGGTCGTCCCGTGTGACGGGATCGGCGTACCGTTCGCCCAGCTTTTTCCGTTCCGTACCGGAAGTTGAATTTCCGGTAGGAAGCTACGAGCGCGGCGCGTTCGGAGCGGCCTTGCGGGACACGGTCGCGGTATCGGCCGCTCGGCTCGTGCACCCGCTCGCGGAGGTCGTCAACAACTCCGTCGACGGGGACGTCCGCGAGAGCGGCTTCCCGTGTGGCGGGACGGGCTCTGAAGTTGTTGCCCGCCGTGCGGGAGGGTTGGGGGCAATCGGGGCTCGCTGGCCTCTGTCCACAGGGCTCCCGATGCAGGGTCATCGGGTGGATGACGAATCGAGCGTTTTTCCTGCTCAGGGGGGTGTCCGCTTTGGCGTGTACACCGACCCCATGCAGATGCAGAAGATCGCGACCCGTACGAGCTCCGGGGCTTTCGCCGGGGTGGTGGGCCGATGAGCGCCGTAGCGGCACCGGCCGTGCTCCCGCGCCCCCGTACCTTCGTCAGCGGGGCTGCGCGCCGTCGGCTGCGGTCGGTCCCGGCTCAGGCCGGGCCGGTCGCGCGGCTGGAGGTGGGCAACCCGCTCCAGCTGACCGAGACGATGCGCACCCGGCTGCTCGCGGCGGTGCGCGCGCTGCTGTCGGACCCCGGTCTGAAGGACGCGGACGACCCGGTGCGCCTGGCGGCCGTCGTGCTGATGGCGAAGGCCAAGGTGGCGAAGGACTACCGCGCGACGATCACCGCGACGGACCTCGGCCGGTGGGTCGGGCTGAAGCCGTCCCGGATCGGGCACCACGTCCTTCCGCAGCTGCGTGACCGTGGCGTGGTCGGCTCGAACGAGACGGTCAGCGCGGCGGGGCGGGTGACGGGCCTGAAGTGCTGGGTGATCCCGATGTACCGGGCGCAGCACGGCGGGGACCGACGGCACGTCCTGGCGCTGTCGCGGGTGGAGCTGGTTGTGCTCCTGGCGCTGATCGAGGCGCTGTTCGCGCCGGGCTGGAATCACAAGGACGGCCGGGTGACCCCGGCCGGGATGCTCGCGGACCGTACGGGGCGCGGGGCGGCGACCGACCGGCTCGGGCTGCTGCTGATGGTGCTGTCCTCGAACGCGAAGGGCTGGCTGCAGCTGTGCTCGGGCAGCGTGGACGGCGAACGGGGCCGTCCAGCGGCGACGGTGGCACGGCTGCTGGGCTGCTCGCCGGCGGGCGGGGCAAAGGTGCTGTCCCGGCTCCAGGAGTGGAACGTGCTGTCGGTGGACCGACGGGAGACGGCGTCGGGGTTGAACGCGCGCAGCCGAGTCCGGTTGCTGCCGGTCGCTCAGGCGCACGGGATCGCCGTCCGGGAGGCCCATGAGGCCACCGAAGCGGTGTTTTCAGACCTCGCCGTTACTGCATGCGGCGATCTTGAGACGATGGTGGAGGCTGTGATCCCTGTAGTTACTGGGGTTCAGGGTGCCGGGGAGGGCCTGGAGTCCGATTCGGCAGACCGCGCCGATGCTGCACACCTTCACGCCTCTCACGCTTCTGTGGTTACTCCCGGTGGGTCTCTCTCGCTCTCTGGTGGCTTTTCCGGCGAAGGCCGTGGAGCTGAAGGTCCGCTGCCGGAGTGCGCGTGCGACCGCGAGGACCAGGCCGTCGACGGTGAGGACGCCGCGGCCGTCCCCGGGCCCCGGGCGGCCAAGGTCGGCCCGCTGCGCGGGGAACAGCCCAAGGAGTCCCCGGCCGATGAGCCTGGTGGACAGCTGGCTGCCCGTCCTGGTGCCGGTGGCCAGCCGCAGGCTGTGCGTGGTGAAAAGACGCAGCAGCAGCGGAGGGTGGACCTTCCGGAGGATCTCGGTCTGCGGGTGGCATTGGGGCCGGTCTCGTGGCTGTGGCAGGGGCTGTCCGGGTTCCAGCAGGCCCAGGTCGAGGCGGCCGCGGAGGCGGAGCTCGGCCGGCTGAAGGGCTGGATGGGCCAGCAAGATGGGGCGGTGCGGCGGGAGGCGGCGGCTCGGCGGCTGGCGGCTCGTCTCGCCGCACGGCTTGATGAGACTGGTGGCGAGGCCCGGGTCGACCGCCCGTACGGGTGGCTGATGGGGCGGGGCCTGGTGCAGCGTCAGGCGTGCGCGGACCGGCGGTGCGACGACGGCGCCCGGCTCGACACCGGTGCCGCCTGCGAGAACTGCGCCAACGTGCTCCACGTCCGCCGCGCCCACCGCGCCCGGATCGTGGCCGAGGTCGGCCAGGAGCTGCCCGGCCTCGATGACGCCGCCCGCCGCCAGGTCGTCGAGGAGCGGCTGCAAGCCCAGACTGCTGCTGACGCCGCGCGGTTCGTACGGCGCCGCGAGGAGGCCCGCGTCCGGGACGCCGAGCGCGAAGCGGCCCGCGCCGCCGCCCAGGAGCGGGCCGAACTGGAGCGTCAGGCCGCGGCCGTCGCCGCCACGGTGCGCCAGGCGCTGGCGTGCGAGGACTGCGGGCAGACCGGGGCCGGTGGGCTCTGCGAGGCGTGCGGCTGCCGCCGCGAGACCGAGACGCTCACCGTACGGGCCGTGCAGCTCGTCGCGGCGCGGACGCTCGACCCTGCGGCCAGTGCGGCTGACGTCGCGGCCCTCGATGTCAGGGTCCGTACAGCCATCGGCCGCAAGGTCGCCGCCGAGTGGGCGGAGTTCCTGGAGCTCTCCGACCCGGCCGACCTCGAGGACGACCAGGAGCGCGCCGACCTCGCGGCCGCGCTCACCGCCCACAGCACCGTCCAGCAGATCGCCGACCAAGCCGAGACCAGCGCGCTGACCGCGTTCGGCCGGACCGACGAAGCCGACACGGAGGCCGACCGGGCCTACCGGACCGAGCAGGGCAGGAGGTGGTTCCAGCACAACCCCACCGGCGAAGCCGCCGTCGCCGCCGCGACGAAGGCCGCCACCACCGCCCGGAACCGCGTCGCCCAGCACCTGCTCGCGCTGCGTCTGAAGCAGCTGCGCGAGCAGGCCGCCACGGGACACCGAGCCGCCCAGGCCGGGGCCGGGTCGTGGATGGACCGGATGCCGGAGCTCGCCGCCCGCGCCCTCGGCCGCGACGCCACCGGGGCGGTGATCGCGTAACCCCCGAGCCGGAGCCGCGAGAGGTCGACCTCGCGCGCCAAGCCCTGACCGCCGCCCGGGAAACGGCGAAGAAGAACGGCGCCGGCCGACCGAAGCCGAAGCGGCGCACCGGTGCCGCCGCAGTACGGCGCGACGGCCGCGAACCACTCGGTCTGAGCAGCGTGATCAGCCGGATGTTGACCGAGCGCGGCATGACCGCCACGGCCGCCTGCGGAACCGCCCTCGCCCGCTTCGACACGATGCTCGCCGCAGTCGCCACCGAACTCGTCGGCCGGGTCCAGGCCGTGGGCTACGACGCGGACGCCGGCCGCCTGAACGTCGTCCCCGACACCCCGGCGGCAACCAATGCGCAGGTTCCCGGAGCGGCCGTCCGCACCGTGCGAGTCTTGGCGCCCGCGACGGCCGGCCCAGCTCGCCGACCGGATCGAAGAACTCGCCGACACCCTGTAGACGCTGCTGGCGGAGTCGACCACGCAGTTCGTTTAGGGGGCACCAGCATCGCTGGTGCCCCCGGGCAGTGTCTGGTGTCCCCGCGGCCGAGCTCGGCTCGGCCCCGGTCACGAGATTCCTCAGCCCCGATAGAAATAAAACAAGATCAAACCGACGCGTTAATTCCCCTAAACCCTTATCTAAAAGAAGCTGACAATTCCCTTTGTCGTCCGCCTGAGCTTATCGAAAAATGTCGCCGATTTTCGCCAATTCAACTCACTGATGACACTATCACGAATAACTCCTTCCTCCCCATCGGGACTCACGGCCGGAGATAGGTGCCCTGCCGCTATAAGTATGCCAATCTTAACCAGGGAAACATCAAGGACTTTCCCTGCATCACGCTGGGACAGCCACTCATCGAAGGGGAGCGTCGGCGACTTCAAAAGCTTGCTCATGAACTTTTGCCACTTTCTTTTCCGGGGCGACGGGGGTGGGAGTGTAGAACTCGCATGAATTGCCCCGAAATCCAAGCCATGACCAATGGAACTCCGATGGTCACGCGGGTCATGCTTGCGCTTAAACCTTAACCAAGAGGGCCGGGTGCGTAAGGGGAGCTCCCCTTACGCACCCGGCGCGTTCGAATCAGAAGGCGTACTTCCTAATAGTTCTTCCGATTATCTTAGCCGCCTCTCGGGGCAGCTGCGTTCGGGCAACCCCTGCCAGTGGCGTACCGGCCTTGGGGCCGAAAGCCACGCAACCCCCCGGTCCGCGGCCGCAGAGCGCACCACTAACAATACCTTGCACCTCTGCTTTTGCTGTCCTCTTCAAGTACTGGCTAGCTCCTTGCTTTTTCTCTTCGTCGGTAGAAACTGCCATGTGGGCACCTAGTCCGGCCGTGAAGAGGGCGGCTGCGCCGACTGCGAATAGCCCCACTCCGCACGCCACGGAGGCTATGCAAAAAGCAGTGCCAGCCGCTGCGGCAAACCCTATTCCAATATCGACCGCTTTATGCCATGTGATCTCCTTATTTGCGTGATTCCAGAGCTTCGATGTTCCCCCCTTGAGCTTTCCCCAGATTCCGCCATCCTTCTTCTTTTGCTTTTCTTGTTTCTTCTTGCGCTCCGTCGCGTTCGCCTTCTCTGTCGCCTTCGCTTTGACTGATTTCCCCTGAATGGAACTCGTCTGCTTTGCGTAGTAGACGGAAGGAGAATACGTGTTCCACTTTTTCGTGTAGGAGATCAGCGGCCTCTTGGCCTTCTTGAATACGTGAGGGGTTTGGCGAACCAGCTTCTTCCCCGCCTTTGCCGCTTTGTTGGCGTAGGTCCAGAAGCCGTCCCAGAACATCTGGCCGTCCGGGTCAGATGCAGTGACGGGTCGGCTGTTGGCGTATGCGTAGGCGTTCATCTGCAGGGGGTCGTCGAGGTCGATGACGGGGTCCACTGAGATGAAGCGTCCCAGCGCCGGGTCGTACTCCCGGGCACCAAGGTGGGTGAGGCCGGTGGGGTCGGCGGTTCCTCCGACGAAGCTGCGGGTCCCCGGAAGAGTGCTGCTTCCTGTGAAACGGCCCTCGCCGAAGGGGAGCTGCTTGCGGCGAGTGAGGGCCTGAGTCGTCATGGAGACGGCCGTCATCGCGGGGGAGTGTTCAATGATCGGCGGATCCGATGATCAAGGAGACGCCAGATGAGCGACACCACCATCGAGCAAATACCGGGCAGTGAGGCGGCGGAGGCCGTGCCGGCGAGTGACGAGCAGTTGGTCGCGATGCTCGTGGACCGGGCCCGCAGCGAGGGCCTGCAGCTGACCGGGGAGGGCGGGCTGCTCCAGCAGCTGACGAAGCGGGTGCTGGAGTCCGCCCTGGAGGGCGAGATCACCGATCACCTCGGATACGAGAAGCACGATGCCGAGGGCCGGGGCAGCGGCAACAGCCGCAACGGGACCCGGGCGAAGACGGTGCTGACCGATGTCGGCCCGGTCGAGGTCAAGGTCCCCCGGGACGTGGCCGGTTCGTTCGAGCCGCAGATCGTCAAGAAGCGGCAGCGGCGCCTGTCCGGGGTGGACGAGATGGTGCTGTCGCTGTCCGCGAAGGGCCTGACGCACGGCGAGATCTCCGCCCACCTGGCCGAGGTCTACGGCGCGAGCGTGTCCAAGGCCACCATCACTACGATCACGGACAAGGTGATGGACGGGATGGCGGAATGGTCCAACCGACCGCTGGACTCCGTCTATCCGGTCCTGTTCGTCGACGCGATCAACGTCAAGATCCGGGACGGGCAGGTCGCCAACCGTCCGATCTACGTCGTCATGGCAGTGACCGCCGAGGGCCACCGGGACATCCTGGGGATCTGGGCCGGCGACGGCGGCGAGGGTGCGAAGTACTGGCTGAGTGTGTTCACGGATCTGAAGAATCGGGGCGTTGATGATGTTCTCATGCTGATCTGCGACGGGCTGAAGGGCCTGCCGGAAGCGGTGGAGACCGTCTGGCCTCGAACGATTGTCCAGACCTGTGTCGTTCACCTGCTGAGGAACAGCTTCCGGCACGCGACCCGCCAGGACTGGGACAAGATCGCCAAGGCGATCAAGCCCGTCTACACGGCCCCGAACGAGGCCGCCGCGACCGAGCGGTTCAGCGAGTTCCAGGAAGCCTGGGGGAAGAAGTACCCGGCGGTCATCCGGCTCTGGGAGAACGCCTGGGCCGAGTTCGTGCCCTTCCTCTCCTTCGACGTCGAGATCCGCAAGGTCATCTGCTCGACGAACGCGATCGAGTCCGTCAACGCACGCATCCGCAAGGCCGTCCGCGCCCGCGGGCATTTCCCCAACGAGGCCGCAGCCATGAAGTGCGTCTACATGGCCCTGATGAGCCTGGACCCCACCGGCAAGGGCCGCAAGCGGTGGACCATGCGCTGGAAGGCACCCCTGAACGCCTTCCAGATCGCCTTCGAAGGCCGGCTCACCCCGGCCGCCAACTGAACCCCCCCAAAAAAAACTGGATCAGCCGTCTACTGGACACACCCCCCTAAGGTCCCGTTATGGGATCTTAGGGATGTTTGAGGTCAGATTGTGATTCTTCGGCCTGCCCCGACTTGAAGATCTGTGCCCAACGAGTTCTAGTTCAGGAAGCTCTCATGTTGACCGAGCAGACTGTTGGCATGCCCATTGGTGGCCTGTGATGGCTGCCAGCAACGGCGTGATGATTTTGATGGGAGCGAATTTTCCGCAACTGTGGGGCGACGAACGGGGTAAAGGTGCATCACGAGAAACAAGAGCTGCGCCGCATGAGTTTGCGTCTGCGGCTTGGACTGTCTGCAGCGGCAGCTGTGGCCATCGCGGTGAGCGCCGTAGCGGCTGCCGCGTGGCTTATGACTAGGCATCAGTTCTCGGACCAGTTGAACAGCAACCTTCGGAGCGTGCAGGCGTCACCCCGCTATATCAATCAGTTGTTGCAGTCGTGTGATGTCGATCAAAGCCGCTCTCCGGATTTCAGCGAAAAGCCGACTCAGTATGTTGTGCAAGTTGTCATGAGCGACGGTACGGTCTGCGCTGACCCGGGGGGCGTTAAGTACTCGATCACTGCCGCAGATGTAGCTGTTGCGGCAGGTGAGCTTGACTCGGTGATTCATGATACCGAATCTCAGGATGGTACAAAAATGCGTGTTTCGACTGAGCGCGTACCGGGAGCGCCCTCGGATATCGCTATTTCGATTGCTCAGCCTTTGAGCGGCGTGGACACGCCACTCAAGAGGCTCGCTCTTTATTTGTTGGGAATATCTGGCGTGGGTATCGTCGGCGCCGCAACATCTGGTGTTGCGATTAGTCGCGCTGGCCTGCGGCCAGTCGTCCGCCTCACCGATGCTGCAGAGCAAATAGCGCGAACTCAGAACCTCAAGATTCGTCTCCCAGTTGCAGGAAGTGATGAAATCGCGCGAATGTCGCGAAGCTTCAATGTCATGACGGAAGCGCTATCAGTTTCATTCGAACGCCAGCGTCAGCTGGTTGCTGACGCCGGGCATGAACTTCGCACTCCACTTACTTCACTGCGTGCAAATGTTCAACTTCTAGCAAGAAGCCAGCGCAGTGGTCGCAAACTTCCCGATGGAGTGCTAGTGGAGCTACTCGACTCAATTGAGGCGCAGGTGGGAGAACTCGCTGAGCTCATATCCGACCTGCAAGTTCTTTCGCGAGCGGACTCCGGCTCGTATGGAGATAATGTCTCGTTGGTTCCTCTGCATGAGATAGCAGAGCGTGCGCTCGCGCGTGTCAAGCTGAGAGGGCCGGAGGTCGACTTCGAACACGACCTGCAGGACTGGTATCTCTGGTGCGATCCGGCGGCGTTGGAGCGTGCACTGGTTAATCTTCTCGATAATGCAGTGAAGTTCTCTCCACCCGGCGGATCTGTCAGTATGAATCTCAATTCCGGAGTGCTTGTAATCCGTGATCGAGGGGTTGGCGTGAATCCGAGAGACTTGCCGCATGTATTCGAAAGATTTTGGCGTTCGCCGGCCGCTCGTAGCCTTCCGGGAAGTGGTCTCGGACTGGCAATTGTGGACCGAGCCGTTCGTCAGGCAGGTGGCACGGTAGAGCTTCGGGCGGCGTCGGAGGTAGGAACAGAAGCAATTGTCCGCCTCCCCGGCTGCGAAGTTCCTCCACCCTCAAGCAAGCCAAGGGCTTCTGAAAAATTTTGATGGCAGGGGAAGAAATACTTACTGAGATTGAATTCGTGAAGTCGTAGGGGCTGACGGGGGGTGCTTGCCTGCGGTATGACGGGAGGATGAGGTATCCACAGGGTGGCGGGTTGACCGCTGAACGGCAGTGCAGGCGCGAGGAGTTACGGCTCCAGGCGGCTGAGCGGTTCGCTCGTGGCGAGGGCAGTACGGCGATCGCCAGGGATCTGCGGGTCAGTGTCCGATCGGTGCAGCGGTGGCGTCACACGTGGTCCGAGGGCGGCCCACGGTCCTTGCGGTCGCAGGGGCCCGCGTCGCTGCCGCGACTGAGTGAGAAGCAGTTCGCTCAGCTGGAGTCCGAGCTGGCCAAAGGACCGGCCGCGCACGGCTGGGAGGACCAGCGCTGGACTCTGAACCGTGTGAAGACGGTGATCGGACGGCGCTTCCACCTCACGTACACGATTCAAGGTGTCCGCAAGCTGTTGGTGCGTAACGGCTGGTCCTGCCAGGTCCCGGCCCGTCGTGCCATGGAGCGGGACGACGAGGTGGTGGCCGGGTGGGTCAAGGAGGTGTGGCCCCGCGCGGAAGGCTAGCGGCGGCCCGTGGAGCATGGCTGGTCTTCGAGGACGAAGCCGGCTTCTCCATGACGCCGTCGCACGCAAGGACCTGGTCGCAGCGCGGGCGGACCCCGGTGGTGCGGGTCCGTGGCCGCTCGCGCAGACGGATATCGATCGCCGCCCTGACCTGCTACAAGCCCGGCCACCGCTCCCGGCTGATCTACCGGCCGCGACGGGACGGAGGCAACCGTGACGGGCGCAAAAGCTTCTCCTGGCGCGACTACCGCGACCTGCTGATCGCAGCCCACCAGCAACTCGGCGGCCCGATCATCCTCATCTGGGACAACCTCAACGTCCACAAGGCCGCAGGTCTACGGGAGTTCGCCGAATCCCGTGACTGGCTGACCATCCTCTACCTGCCGTCCTACGCCCCCGACCTCAACCCCGTCGAGGGCATCTGGTCCCTGCTACGTCGCGGCTGGCTCTCCAACGTCGCCTTCTCCACGCCAGAACATCTCATCCGCACGGTCCGCAGCGGTCTCCGGCACATCCAGTACCGCAGCAACCTCATTGACGGCTGCCTCGCCGAGACCGGCCTGACCATCAGATCTGCGTAACGACACCACGAGTTAAACCTCAGTAATGGCGGCGCCCGGCTGGCGCCGCCACTAAGCAAGCATTTTGACTTTACTTACGCGCGTTACATGGTCCTACTCATGTAGTGACGTTGTAGGAGTACGGGGTAATGGTGACCACGCCACCCTTTGAGGTAGAGGGGACGAGTAGAACGGCCGTACCCTCGGGAAGGTTATTGGAGAGCCAGGGGGAGCAGTAGGGAGAGTTGTGGCCAGCGGTCGAAACGGTGTCCAGGTAGTACCGGACGCCGCCGCTCAGCTTGTACCGCTGGACGAGAAGGCCCATGCCGTCAGCCTTGGTGTCGCAGACTCGCATCGCGTCGCCCGGCGTTCCGCATATCGGGTTCTGAGCCCACTGGACGTAACCAAAGTCGGAGACGTAGTAGGTGGTCGGCTGCGTCGGGCACGCAGCCTGAGTGGTCGCGTCCTCGGCGTGGGCGGTGGCTGCCGGCAGGGCGCAGAAGGCGATAGCAGCTACGAAAGCCAGAATTGCTTTGCCAAATCTAGGCATTAGGAGATCTCCCCTTGTTCGATTTTCGTTCAAGTGGATGGATCGTACATGAGAAGTTGGTTAATTCAATATGGTTTTTACTTGCAGATTCGGGATTTAAAGTGACATTTTGGAATCATGTTGGCTAGTTTCCTTGGTTGGGTGGCTAGAAAGTGCGCCCTGTGTCAGTGGTTGTGATGAATGGCTACGCTTTACCTCAGTCCTATCGTGTTGCGAACACCTGTACTCATGAAGATGGATTGTGGCATTAGACATCGTTTCTTATGGCGTGGTCGCTCATTGAGCTTCTTCAGCGTTGCCGCTCCAGGGTGACGACGGCCTTGGCGATTGACGTCGTGCGGTTGGGGCTGCAGCGGGATCTGCGGAAGATCCGCCAGGACTTCAGGCGGGCGACGCCGCGTTCGACGGGTGCTCGTGCCGCGGCCAGGGCACGGTTGCGGGTCCTGTCGGCGGGAGTGAGCTCCTGGAGGGGCCTGCGTTTGATGCCGGTGGTCAGCCACGGGCCGGCGCCCTGGTAGGCGAGATCGGCCACGACGGGAACGCCCTGGCGCTCGCAGACTCGGATGATCCGGTGGGTGCGTGCGGCGGTCAGATCGTGAGTGCGGCCCGGCAGGGCGGGCGAGAGCCATAACAGTCGGCCACCGGGATCGGTGACGACTTGCACGTTCACGCCGTGGCGCCGGTGTTTGTGGGAGTAGTCGGCCCGGCCGTAGCGTCTCGATCAACGTTCTGGGACGTAGCCGCAGGTGGACCGCCGGGCTCGACGCGGAGATCGTCGTCAAGACGCCCTTCGTATCCGGCCGTATCGACCTGGCACTGTACGTCGCGAGGTTGGAGTGCTGGGCCGACGCACTGGACCGGCTTGACGCCGGCGAAGACGTGGCCTGGATGGAGATGAGCAGCGGGCCGTCCATCTTCATCCAGCTCACGGGCGAGCGTGACTGCCCGGAGGTGGTCGTGGAGGACGAATCCGGGTCCATGGTCACCGTGCGGGTCCCGCTCGTCCCGCCGGACAATTGGATTGCTGACCACCGCCAGTGTCTGCGCCAGGTGATGGATCACTGGGTTCCGATGCTGTCAGGGTAGGGAGACAAGTCGCCGCCAGCAGATGAGGACGCATCCGAGGGTCAGGAAAGCTTCGTGGATGTCGTCGCGGATCTCCCAGCGGATCCGCAGGCGGCGAAACGAGTACAGGTGGGCGAACGTACGCTCCACGACCCAGCGTTGGGCGCCCAGTCCGGAACCGTGTTCGGTGCCGCGTCGGGCAATCACCGGCTTCACGCCGAGGGCCCAGACGAGGCGGCGGTACTTGTCGTGGTCGTAGCCGCGGTCACCGAGCACGATGTCCGGGCGGCGCCGGGGCTGGCCGCGCTTGCCGCAGATCACCGAACTCTGGCTGGGCACCTGGGGGCGCTACGACGACCTTGCTCTCATTCCCACCAAACTTCCCAACCTCCAAGCATTGACCATTGCAACCTATGGCACTTGCCGACGTGTAGACCTAACTCCGCTCCGCGGCATGCCTAACCTCAAAAAAATTCATATCCAGGCGGCAGACGAAGTCATCGGTGCTGAACACTTTCCGCCCGGTAGCGTTCTCCGAAAACCTCGACCTCGTACGGATTGATCCTTCAAGCGAGCGCGGCCCCGGACGTGGCTCCGTCCGTACGGTCCGAGCACGGAAGCCAGCGGCAGCCGCAGGACTGAATCCTGAGTCAGGCCGCCGGCGGCTGACTGGACGGGGCGGCCTGGTCTGCGGGCTGGTCCAGCTGCTGCTGGCGGCGGCGCTGCTCGTTGCGGTGGTCTTCGACGCGCTGGGTGAAAAGCTTCAGCGCCTCGTCCTCCTGGTCGGGCCCGTATGGCGCGTACGGGCCGATGCCGAGGGTGACGGCGTTGGCCTCCTGCTCGATGGCGTCGGCGGTCTGCTGAAGGAAGTAGCTGCGCTCGCGGAATTTGTAGTAGCCGGTGAACATCGCGGCCACCGTGATGGCGAAGCTGATGGCGGTCAGGGTGACGCTCTGCCAGGTCAGCTCCTTGCCGGTGTCCAGGGCGGCGATCGTCGTCGTGGATGCAGAGCCGATCATGATGAGGGACTGCAGGCTGTTGTGGATCCGCCGGTACTTCCGGCTGTCGACCTGGTACTTCTCGATCGCGGTGGCGACTTCCTCGCGGTAGAGATTGCGCCGGTCGTGCAGGTCGGGACGCCGGTCGGCCTTCTGCTGCCACAGCGACTCCTGCGCGGAGACGAGCTGCGCCTCGATGCGCTGGAGGGTTGGCACGCCCCGCCCGGCGAAGTGGACGCCGACCAGCGCCAGCAGGGACATCAGGAGGAGGCTTCCGCAGATCAGGTCACCCAGGGCGAACCGCGCCGGGTCGCCCGTGGTCCACGCGGCGATGCCGGTGCCGATGACGGCGGTCAGTAAGGACAGCCAGCTGACGGCCGCCCCGGCGCGCCAGATGCGGTCCAGTCGCCGGCGTCGGGCGAGCTTCTCCTGGGCGTCGATGACGAGGTTGGTGTTCACCACGTAGATCCGTTCGTCGGCGTCCCGCTTGCGGGCGAGGACCAGGTCGTTCGCGTCGCCGATCCGGCGGGGCGCGTCGTCGTCGAAGTCGCGGGCCATGGGGTCAGCGGGCGAAGGCTTCGGTCAGGCTGATGCGGTAGCCGTCTTCTTCCATCAGCACGACGGTGACGCCGAACGGGTCGGGGTGGTCCAGGTCGATGGGGGTGAAGGAGAAGTTCACCGCAGTCTGGATCGGCGGCACCAGTTCGCCGCCGGGCTGCGGCGCGGGGGCCGGCCTCCAGTCGGGGGCGACCGACGCCCAGCCCTCGGTGCTGCGCGACAGGAGCTGCTCGGTGTAGGGGAACTGGTGCAGCACGTGCCCGGCCGGGGTGGCGAGCACCATGTTCAGGCACGGCGCCGGGCCGACGACCGGCAGCTCGCAGGCGGTGGCAACGTCGTGCGTCTCCCAGGCGAGGACCACCTCATCCGCGCCGGCCGCCGCGGCGATTTTCGCGAGCTCCGCGATCCCGGCGAGCGCGTCCTGGCCGACCTTGAGCGGGCGGACCCAGATCAGCCCGACCAGCTCGCCGCGCACCAGCGGCATCATCAGCGGGCGCGGCACGACCCCCTCGCCCAGCGAGGCGGTGTACGTCTCCTTCGCGACGCCGACCAGTCCGTTCCACATCCGTACTTCCACGGGAGCCCCCCCTGCCGTCCGGTGATCCGATCACCGCACCCTGCCACGGGGTCCGAGGCCGTGTCAGCGGGATGATCAGCCAACGTGCGGCGGGGGAGGAGCCGGACTCAGGGTGTGGCCGGCTGCCGGGGGACGGAGCGGCTGTGCTGCTCCTCCCACTCCTAAATCACCGTGCGCAGCATGGCGGCGATCTCGGGTTTGGTCCCCCTGCGGGCGGCCAGGGAGCGCAGGTACGGTTCCGCTCCCTGGAGCATGCCGGAGCGGGGGTGGAGCGTCACCAGGGCGCGGTGGGTGCCGCGGTTGAGGTGGTGACACCAGGCGTCGATGTCGATTCGTCCCTCGGGTGCGGCGATATGCCCGTCGACGAAGCCGCCTTCGGGCTGTGTGCAGCTGTTCCAGCCGTAGACGCCGATGCACCGCTCGCAGGCGAGGGTTCCGTGCATGTCCGGGTAGCGGCGCTGCCACTCGCCATCGAGGGCGATGATGTCTGTGGCGAGCGGGATGTTCTTGGCGCACAGGCAGCACCTGATGCGGAATGCAACGGACATGGCGGATCTCCATTCACCCTGCGGGCTGGGCGGGTGTGCTCAGCCTGGCAGCGGGCCCGGGTTCTGCAGCGCCGCCATGCCGTGCATCGCCGCCTCCTGCGCGGTGTGCGAAACACGCAGTGAAACACCAGGGGTGAAGCACACTCGCGTTGCACTCCTGACCTGCACGAACAGCCGTTGCGCCGCTTACCCGCCTGCGTGTTGCACTCCCACCGTTGCGCGATTCATGCGCGATTGGGTGAGCGAATCAACGCGCGATCGAGTATGCTGTCTATTGGAGGTGACCTCTGTGTCCACTGAGGAACAGCTGTTCAGCGCCGTCGATGCGCTGCTGGAGCAAGTCGCGCAGGACGACCTGCCGGACCCTGCGGAGCGCAAGCGTCTGCGGGAGGCGGCGGGCCTGAGTCAGGCACAGATCGCCACGGCGCTGAACGCCCGCCGGGAGGCGGTGGGGAACTGGGAGACCGGCAGGACGGAGCCGCGGCCGCCGAAGCGCGCCGCGTACGCCCGGCTCCTGGAGGGCCTCGCGGCCCGATTCCCCGCCCCGGCCGCCGACGCGCCCGCCGCGGCCCCGGCGCCGGTAGTCCCGGCGGCGTTCACCGGCCCCGCGCCCGTTCCCGCCCCGGCAGCCGCAGCGCCGGTTGCTGCCGCACGGCGGGAGCCCGCCGCGAAGGCCGCTGTGTCGTCGCGGCGCCCGGGTGCGAAGAAGGCGTTGGCGAAGAAGACCGCGGCGCCGGCAGGCGCCAACGACCCGCGCTTCGTGAACGGCCCGCTCGCGGTCATCGACGCCGACCCGGACGGGCAGGTGTCGGCGTACTGCGTCGGCGGCCTGGTCCTGGACGTGCCCGCCAAGACGATCCCGGCACTGGTCGACTGGACCCTGACCGAGGCCCGGCTCGGGCAGGCCCGGCTCCACCGCAACGGCCGCGACGCCGACCCGATCCTCGTCCTCACCGCGGCCGCACTGGAGCGCTACGGCCTGCCGGTCGCCCTGTCGGAGGAGGAACGGCACGCGAGCCGCCTCCCGTCCGGCCACAAGGTGGTCAAGCAGATCGAGAAGGCCGGACTCCAGATGAGCCAGCGCGGCCTCGGCCCGTGGGCCCGCCTCTACCGCGACCCCGAAGGCTCGAAGCGCCGCTGCGTCCAGCTGTGCATCCTGCCCTGGAACGCCCTGGACCCAAGGGAGTGGGACAAGAAGGACGACCCGCAGCTGCCGACGATGCACCCGGCCGAACTCGTCCAGTACCTCGGCCTCTACGCGGCCCGGGTCATCACGCCGCGCGGCTCCACCGCGACGACCGGCCTGGAACTGATGACCGCGCTGCGCCCGCCGACCCGCGCGGAGAAGAACCCGGCCACCGGCGCGTTCGAGCGGGCCTTCAACGACGACGCGATCACCGCCAAGTACGACGTCGTCCCGTGCGAAGTCCCCGACGAACACCCGATCCTGAAGAACGCCGGGTTCGCCCGCCACCACCTGCGCACCCCGGCAGAGATGCTGATGGAGGAACCGTACGACTGGTGCCGGCCGCTGACCGACGAGGAGTACAACCAGCGGTACCTGGTCTGCGTCGACATCAACATGTCGTTCGCCGCCGCCGCCAACAGCCTCACCGTCGGGCTGAACGGGCCGACCCACCTGGAGAACAACCCGACGTTCGATCCGGCGCTCCCCGGCTCGTGGCTGGTCGACCTCAGCCACGTCGACCTGTCCCGCGCTCGGGTCAACGGCCGCACCGTCGACGGCTCCCGGCTGCCGAGCCCGTTCACGCCGCAGGGCAACCGCCCTGAGGGCCCGGCCTGGTACGCCACGCCCACCGTGCAGTACGCCGTGGAGCTCGGCTTCGACGTCGCGCCGATCGAGGCGTACGTCCGCACCCAGACCGGCCGCTACCTCGACGCCTGGTACAAGCGGCTGCGCGACGCCTACGTCGACACGATGGCCGACATGGGCGTCACCACCGACCTCCAAGGCCAGGAGTTCCTCGAGGCGATGGCCCGGCGCAAACAGGTCGACCCGACGATGGCGCTGCTGGAGACCGCGATCAAGGCCACCGCGAAGGGTGCGATCGGCAAGCTGCGCCAGCGCTCCCGGGGGCAGGTGCCGTACTACGAGCCGTACCCGGCGCTGGACCGGGTGACGTGGCGCCCCGACATCCGGGCCGCCGTGCTCGCCGCTCAGCGGGTGGGCCTGCACCGCAAGCTGATGAAGACGGCGGCCGCCGCCGACCTGTACCCGGTCGCGATCGGCACCGACGCGATCGTCTACCCCTCGTCCGGGCCGTCGCCGCTGGACGTCCTGCCGCAGACGCCGGAGGGCAAGCCGGCGCCGGGCACGTTTCGGCTCGGCGTCTCGCCCGGCATGGTCAAGCACCAGGGCACCCAGACCGTCCTGTGGGCGGAAACCCAATTCGAAGAGCGCGGCGGCGTTTTCAACCTCGCCAACCTCATCAAGACCGACCAGCACGCCGGAGAAGGGGAGTAGCAGGTCATGGTCGACTCGCTCGGGGACAGCCTGGACCGCGCGCTGGAGGGGGCGTTCACCCGCCGCATCCCGCAGAGCGCCCAGGCGCAGATGAAGTACCTCGTCAAGCAGCTCAAGGGCACCAAGGCCGCCGCCCAGGCGCTCGGGATCTCCCAGCGCACCGTGGAGCGGTACGTGACGGGCAAGCTCAAGCGCCCCCGCCAGGACCTCCGCGGCCGCCTGGAGCGCGAGGTGAGGAAGCGGTGGCAGCCGCAGATCCGCGCGAAGGCGAGGAAGAAGGCCGCGTCCACGGGCGGGATCGTCGTCTCCACCCGCGCCCGCTTCGGCTTCGAAGCGGCCGGCGGCACGACCGACGACGCCCGAATCCGGGACATCACCCAGGCCCTGCCGCCTGAGTACGCCGACAAGCTGTTCAGCGCGCGGGAGCAGGGCAAGAACGAGGACCAGCTCCGGCAGATCGCCGCCGACGGTCTGGCCCGGATGTACTTCCGCGCCAACAACAGCAGGGCCCACGGCCTGGGCGTGGAGTTCACCGACGTGGAGCGGCTCGACATCGAGCTGTAGCCGGGCGGGCAAAGCGGACGAGCCGACAGCTAGTGCTGTCGGCTCGTTGCTGCGGGCCCGGAGCCAACCAGGGCCTGCGTGTTGTCCCTGGTCAACCTGGTTGGAATCGCGGCGGTGCAGGGGCTTGGCAAAATCGTCTCAGCGGCGGGGAGGGAGGGCAACCCGAACTGGTTTGCGTCTGGGTGTTTTCATGATCACCTGCGTGATCGCCGCATGGGAACCCGGCAGCACTGGCGAGCGAACTCGAAGTCAGCCTGGTCAGCGCCTTTCCTGTTAGGCGGCGCGTCCCACCTTTGGCCAACGATTTTCCCGTTGGTGCTCACTCGGCAACGCCAACCACCGAATTCGCGAGTGGGATGCCCATGGGTAAAACCTCTCGATCGGTCATGACGCAAGGTCATGGAGTGGCAGCATCTCTGTTACCGCGACCGGCGAGCCAACCGCCCAGCGGCACAACCTGGTTGGACGCAGGAGCACCCTCCTGCATAGGCGATCAAAGGAGCAGAGAGCCCAGAATGTTCACTACCACCGTCCCCCCGAAGGCACGCCCCAGCGGTCCCGAAGCCGTCATCATCACGGTCGTAGTCCTCTTCGTCACCGTGCTGATCCTCACGGGCATGAAGCCGGTCAACGCCCTCCTCGTCACCGGCAGCGCCAGCCTCTTCGGCGCCCTCGCGGTACGCGCCTGCACCACCACCAAGCTGAACGCGCTGCTGCGCCCGGCCATGGTGGAACTGCGGGCCGCCTCGAGCTGACCGCGTCTTGACTACCGTGCGGAAGGTCCGGCGCCTCAAGCAGGTGCCGGACACCGACAACGCCGTCGGTCAGCTGGCTTGTGCTCTGCGCCGCACCCGTGCCGCGCTGGGAATCACTCAAAGTCAGGCAGCCGACATCATCGGGACGTCGGCCTCGACCATTCAGCGAGCCGAAGCCGGATTGGCCGCGCCGCAGAAGTCTGTCGTGGACGGGTACGTCGCCCAGCTCGGCCTCGACGATAAAGACGCGACGCGGCTGTTCGAGCAGGCCACGCGGCCCTTCGGGCGGCAGCGGCGCTCCCTTACCCAAGCCCCGCACCCGGGCATGGTGAGCACGCGCGACGAACTCGGCAGGGCGCTCGCCCGGGTGTGGGAAGAGAGCAATCGCCCGTCCATGCAGGATCTGGAGGGCCGGGTCCAAGCTGCGCGGAGGGATGAGGCACGGAAGCCGTTCGCGTTCCTTTCCCGGAGCGCCGCGTACCGCATATCTCACCGCCAGCAGTTACCCAGCGGTGTGGAGCAGCTCCGCGCCTACCTGTACGCCTGCAGGATCAAGGAACGCCAGTTCCCCGTCTGGATCCAGGCTTACCACCGAGTGAAGACCAAGGAAAAAGAGGAGGCCAAGAAGACCTCTGACACCGAAAAACACGGATGGTGGCGCGGCTACCGGGCGCAGTCCCTGGCCGACACCATCATGCTCAACGCCGGCCTCCACCCGATCGAACCCTTCCCCCGGTCCGCCACAGCACCGTGGACCGCACGGTGTGCGGCCTGCGATCAGGTCGGACGGTTCCGCCTCTCGGCCGTCAGGGCGGGACGCGGGTGCCGGTGGTGCACAACCGCACCTCCATAAAGGTGAAGATCCCGGTGCCGGACGCAAAGCGTCCGGCACCGGGATCTTCACCTGGCAGTTGGCGGCAGCAGCCCGCGGCACGCAGCCGCCCCAGGGCACGGAACGGAAAAGGCCCGCTACGTCATCGTTCCTGGGGCTCCTGGCTGTCGTCCTCGGCGCTCGGATTGAGCGCGTCCGCAGCTGCTGCCCAGTCCTCAGGATGGGAGATGGGCAACAACCGGAACTGCTGAGCGTGCGTGCCGTCGTACGGCGCGGTGGACATCTTCATTCGACTGTGGTCGGTGATCAGGAGCATCTCGATCACCTGTGCAGCGGTCTGCAGATCCTCCGCCGTTGTTCCGGCCGGAACGCCCGTGGGAGAACTGACGGCACCGCTTGCGTCGCGGTCAACGTAGAACCCTCGCTGCTTCTCCGCGTTGGCTTCCTTGGCCGCAGCCTCGGCTTCCGCCATTCGCGCCCTGTGGGCCTGTTGCCAGTCCTCGAAGCCGGCCCCCGTGTCCCACCTGCTGTAGTCACCCCAGAACTCAGCGAGCCCGTCGCCGAAAACCATGGCCTCGAGATACTTCTTCGTGTGGTTCCGCCCATGCTGGGCCAGGGCATCTACGACCCGTGGGGTCTCACTTCCGCAGCTCCAGTCATCTTGGAAGGTGTCATTGATCCAGAGCGCCTTTCCGAGCTCCTCCTGCGCCAGGACGGTGAGGGAGCGTGCCCGCCCGTAGGACATCGCAGACAGCAGAGTGCGGGCATCGGCAATCAGTGAAGAGGCGTTGTCCATCAGCGCCTTCCAGAACTCGCGCGCTTGCCCCGGGCTCATCTCAACCATGGCCTCAGTGTGCGGCGAACGCGGTGTCCACCACCACTTCCTTCTGGGCCTGGCTCATCCCGCTGGAGGCAGGAGCCCCGAACCGCGCGCCGGTTCGGGGCCCCTCCCCTATGCCGTCGCCGGTCAGCCGGCGGCCTTCTTCTCGGCGAGCGCTTTCTTGGCCTGCTGGTAGTCCTCGTACGTCACGGCGCTGCGCCATCGGCTGAACGCCCGCGTCGCCGAGTGCTGGCCGCAGCTGGCCCGGGTCCACGTCCGCTTCAGAGCCGGATTCTCCTGCATTGAAGGCGAGTTGAGGGACGGCCAACGCCTGCCGCTGTGTCGCCTGCGCTTCGCCGGAGTCCCGCACACCTGGGGCTTCGCGCTCTACACTCGCCAGCCAAGGCGGCTATGAGGACAACGTGCTCCCCAGGGGCCTACCCGTCGGCGCTCCCGAGGAGTGCCTGGACTGCGCCTGCGGCCTCTACCTTCTTGACGCTGCGGGCCGACCCCTCCACGGCCTTCCGCGGACCAGCATGGATTCGCTGGGGCAGGACCTGCCAAGCAGGCTCCAGCGGCAGGACATGCCCGGTCAGCGACTCGACGTCGGCTCGGACGTCTGCGCGGGCGCGCAGCGCGGGGAACGCGTCGGCGGTGTAGGCCGCGTAGGCCTGAGGGGAAGTCCAGAGCGTGGTGACCAGGTAGCGGTCTACGGCGAGGCGGGTGACGGCGCCCTCGAGCATGCCGCCGGCCGCTGCCATGCCGGGGGACCAGACGCGGCGCTGGACTTCCAGGAAGTGGTCGGTACGGCCGGGTCGCAGCCGACAGTCGGCGGCGCGCAGCAACGTGGCATCCTTCAGCGCGTCCGGAAGTGATCCGGCCGCGCCGGGAACGGGCTGTGCCACCGGGCCCGCGGCGACCTGGACCGCCGTCCAACTGCCTTGCTGGCCAGTCGCAGTAGCGATCCCGTCGTGACGTTCGCGCATGAAACGGCCGTACGCCTCCTCGTCTGCCCAGAGGCTGAGCACGAGTGCCCGGCCCTCCGTACCGGACCAGCCACCCACCTGCCCGACCAGACCCGGCTGGTCCACGAGCGCCGCCCACCGGCGCTGGCCATCGGCGAAGGCATCCTGTGCGCCGGGCCGTACCCGGCAGTCGATCCACTTGCCCCACATGTCGGCCATCATGCTGCGCTCGGGGGATGAGGAGCAATCGGGCAGAGGTCGCGAGTGCGCTCCGACCTGGGATGTAGGTATGTCGCGCCGTACGGGAGCAGCGGAACCGGCAAAGCCCCGCCGACGGCCGACGCCGCGCGGGCTGTCGGCAGGGCTCTCGGTGGGTGTGGCACCGCAGGCTGCCCCTCCCCGGACTTCTGCGGGGCAGTACTAGCTAGTGGGAGGCGGCCGCCGAAATGAAGAACAGCCCGGTCATGCCGAGCTGCTCTGCTGTGCCGTCCGCGTCTCTGCTCCGGGGGCCACGAGGCCATCGAAGTTGCCCATGGCGTTGGGGTCATCGCACACGCCGGTGTCGTCGGTGTCGACGGGGGTGAGAGTGCCGTCACTTCGGACGGTCCAGGCCACCAACGGATCCACGGTGAACGTGCCGTCCTCGTTCTCGTACCGAGCCCCCCACCCACCTCCACGGATGGCGGCGACAACAGGGTGCTCGCCTTCCGAGAGCCCGGTGAAGGTGCGGCCGTTGTTCGCCGGGACAAGTCGACCGCTGCGCTCATCAACGACGAGCGCTCGGCCCTCGTCGTCCCAGGCAATGACGGGCTTGCTGCTGAAGGCCACTCGGCCGTCCACTTCCTGCGTGTAGATCGCTTTGTAGGGATGTTGCGCTGGGATCATCACGTCTCCTGGGCAAGGTGGTACTGGTTTTGATGTGACCGTAAGGCCGGGGCGGTCCGTCCGTCCTGAAGTTTGGTCAGGTCAGACCGGCCGTACGGCTCACGCCGCCGGGCCTCTGTCCACAGGTCCGCCGCGATGGGCTGCCTCCATGACTGAGGAAGAGAAGGCAGAGCAGGCGGCTCGGACGCGCTCCAAGCTCAAGGAAGGCCTCGCCCGCGCGGAGCGCGCCCTGTTCACCCGGCCCGCACCGAAATCCGCGCGAGCCCAGATGAAATTCCTTCGCACGCGGGCGAAGGGCTCCACCAAGTCCCTGGCCGAGCGTCTGGGCGTCTCCCGTAAGACGGTGCAGCGCTACCTCTCGCGCGCCTCCACCAAGCCGAACAAACGTCTCCAGGCCGCTCTGGTGGCAGAGACCGAGGCAGAGTGGCAACCGCAGGTCAGAGCACAGGCCAGGCAGCACGCGGCGTCCTCGGGCGGGATGGTCATCTCCTGCCGGGCGTACTTCGGATTCGGCCCGCAGGGCACCTCGGGCGAGGGCCGGGTCCGGGACGTCAGCGTGGCCGTCAGCGCCGCCCACGCTGCCGCCATCCTGGCCGCACAGGAGGATGGTGCGACGCAGAGCGATCTGCACGACGCGGTCGCGGAGGCCATCGCGGACACCTATTTCCGTCAAGCCGGCGGCGGTCGCGCGGGCCTGGAGGTGAAATTCGCGGACGTGGAGTGGTTGAACATCGAGTTTTAGCAGCGCGTAATTCAGGTGTGCGGTAGACCTGTGTGCTGGCTCACCAAAGCCCATTCCCGGGCGAGCCTTAATTTCCGTATCCGAGCTGAAAGCGAGTCCTGATGAACACGTCCGACGGATGGGGGCCGCGCCGTGTCCGCGAGGCCCGCGGTGGCGCCGGCGCCCGGCGCACGCCGATCGACTACGCGAAGGTCGGCCGGTCCTCGGTACGGCGCCGCGCGCGGGGCATGACCCACAGCGACGCGGTGATGGCCCTCAAAGGAGCCGAACTCGACGCGCACCTGGCCCGCCGCGACGAAGCCGCCTTCAACGACGGCGGCCGCCGTACTGCGGAGCTCGCGGAGTGGCAGCGCGTCGTGCAGCTGCTCGCCGCGACCGGCGGCCCGTACGACCCGGACGCCGACGTCGTTGTCCAGGAGGAGCTCGCCGAAGACCGCCGCCACGAAGAAGCCGAGCAGCAGCTCCGCCAGGAGCAGCAGCGGGTGGCCGACCGCGCCGAAGAACTCGCCCGACTCGGTGGAGCCGGCCGACTCGACCGGAGCGTGCCGAGCCAGGCCGGAGACGAAGCCGCCCGCGAACTCCTGGACGAGAACCGCGACTACCGCGCCGTGGCGGTCGACACCTGGCTCGCCCACGCCCTCGCCGACGAAACGGGCCACTACGCCGACCCGGCCGCCCGCGACGCCGCCGTCGGCCTGCTGCCCGCACCGGTGCGTGCCCGCGCCGCGCTGCTCGCCGCCCTCGCCCGCACCGGCGCCCCGGTCGACGGCGACCTCGAGTTCGTCGGGCGCCTCGCCCAGGCCGACCCGGCCGCCACGAACGCGCTCGCCGCGTGGCTCGACAACGCGTCCGCGGTGAAGGGTGGCACGTCGTGAGCGCGGCGGACGAGGTGGTGGTGGCCACCTGGAGCGAGCACAGCGACATCGGCCACCACTACGAGAACCTGCTCGCCAACGGCTCGGTCAGCTCAAGGGCTCTGAAGCGCAGACCCTCCGGAAGTTCCGGGCAGTGTCAGTCGTACCTGAGATCGTGTCGGCATGTATGCCGCCCTCGCTGCCCCACCAGCCTTTCTGTGGTTCTTGCCGCTCATGCTTTTAGCGTCGGCAACCGCTGGTTGGCTGCTAGCAACGCAACATCAGAAACGCCAGCAGGCCGCAGCTTTCCGATGCCAGCGTTCGTGCTGCTCCCCCGCACGCGTTGATGGGCTGGACCACCGAGAGTTCGAGTACCTCGTTCGCGACCTGATGATCCGCGATGGCGCGACCAACGTGCGGAGAGTCGGTGGAGCAGGAGACAACGGGGCAGATGTCGTGGCAACGGATCCTGCCGGGCAGCTCTGGATCATTCAGTGCAAGCATCGCAAGCAAGGGCTGGGCGGAAAGGTGGTCGGGGTTCAAGAGTTCCAGGTCCTCAACGGAACCGGCCGGCCGGTACACAAAGGCAATGCCGTCGTGTTGGTGACTAACGGAGCAGTCAGCAAGCGGGCCCGCGACTTCGCCAAGTCCCAGAAGCTCGAGATCGTCGACCGCCTCCTGTTGGAGGACTGGATCGTGGGCGACCGGCCCATCTGGGAGTTGCTCGGAGTCAAGGGCAGCACTGCCCCTTCCGCCCTTTCCGATGTTCAATCTGGAGCGCCTGCCGGTTCGAGCGAATCCGTCTACTCGCTTGCGGAGGCCTACGACGCTGGGCTGGTGCCCTGGAAGCCAGCCACGATGCGGCAGTACCTACTGCGCTCACAGCGGCGTGGCGTCCCGCTCCCCCGCAGCAGAGATGGATTGGGACACCTCTACACCGCTGCGGAACTTGACGAGTGGCTTGGCCACTGGCGGGCTCAGGGAACTGCGCTTCCTCAGCAGCCCGAGTAGGCGATGTCCTCCGTTACTCGCCGTCTCGTGCGTACCGTCCCGGAGCGCCCCGGACCGGCGCTACCGTGGTGACACACGTCAGACAGGAGTCCCGGATGAGCCAGCAGCCGGCCCCCGCGCCCGCCCGCCAGCCCCTCGATGAGCACGCCGCCGAATCGGTCCGCGCGTACGCGGCCGACCAGCGCGCGAAGGTCGACGTCCTCGCCTCGGTGCTGGAGGACATCGCCGCGAATGGCTACCCCTCGCCGGAGACCGGGGTGCCGTGGGAGACGGCCCGCGACGCGCATCTCGCCCGTCTTGCTGACGAGCAGCCCCGTGTCGCCTGAGCACGGGCCGCGCCGCTCGCGCGTCATCACGGTGGAGCCCGCGCTCACCCAGCTGTCCAAGCTCACCGCGTCCGAGACGCACCGCCTGGACCGCGCGATCGTCGCGATCAGCGTCAACCCGGAGCTGGGCACCGAGGTGCCCGGCACCCTGCTGCGCGACTACGCGGACGAGATCGACGGTGTCCGGGTCATCTACTTCGTAACGGCCCTGCGGACGATCACGATCGTCGCCTACGTTGAGGCGTAGGGGCCTCCCGAGCACCGATAGCAGCGCCCCGGACCGCGAAGGTCCGGGGCGCTGCTGTGTGTGCTGCCACCGGGTAGCACGTGGTGCTGCACGGTGGTCGTGAGGTGCGGCCCAGTGAGTGGGTGGTGGTGTTCTGTGGTGCCGGGTGGTGCCGGAGAGCGATGACATTTCGAGGCCGGCCCCGGGCGGGACACGGGTGCTGCACGGGTAGCGGCTCCGTGCAGCAAACGGACGTTCGTCTGCTGCACGGAGCCGCTGCATCGGGTCAGCCGGTGGTGCCGGTGGCCCACCGCTCCAGGTCGCTCACCGGGTTCCGCAGCAAGGTGCGGCGGCGGGACTGCGCGGTCGCCCGGCTCTCCAGGTGCATCGCCGCGGCCAGTTCGGCGTGCGAGACGTCCTTGGCGGCGGGCTGGCGCAGCGAGGCGTCCCGTACGGCCTCCAGCCGCTCCAGCAGCCCGGTGGTGCCCTCGATGGCGGCCGCGAGTTCGGCGGCGCTCGCGCGGCCCGTGCGCAGCAGCGCCAGGCCGTGCAGCGCCGTGGCGAGCAGCGCGGCCAGCTGCTCGCCGTCGCTGCCGAGCGCGGCGACGTCCTCGGCGGCGAGCGGGACCAGGAGCTGCTCCTGGCGGTGGTTGTCGGACGCGGGGTCGGTCACCGCGGTCTCCTTCCTCGGGTGGATCGGTCAGCGGTCGGCGACGGTCCAGCCCTGGCCGGGCCGGTTACGGATGATGCCCCCGGGGGTGAGCAGCTGCCCGCCGCCCGCGCCCAGGCCCAGCGCGTCGATCTGGTCCAGCAGCGCGGCGGCCTGCTCCGCGAGCTCGCGGGCCTGCGCCTGGCGGGCGCGGAGTTCTTCGGCGGTTCCGGTGAACACGGTGTCTCCCTCGCGGGTGTCGGGTGGTTGGCCGGCGGGCGGGTCTACAGCCAGCGGAAGAGGTCGCGGACCTGAGAGGCCGCGCCCGAGAGGTTGTCGGCATCCAGGCGGGCGTCGAAGTCGAACGGGTCCTCGGTCTCGTCCATGACGTTCTCGGACGCGGCCGCCAGGACGTCGGCGAAGCGCTCGTGGACGGCCGCCTCCTTCAGGGCCTGGACGACGGTGTCGCGGTCGGCGGTGCCCCGCTTGATGGCGTCGGCGAGCAGCCCGAGCGCGGCGGCGGCCGCCGGGGCCAGGTGCGCGGGCTCGCTGTCGACGGCGCCCCGGTCGGCGCTGGTCTCGATGGCGGTGATGTCGGCGGCCTTCACGATCTCCGTGGCCGTGTGCTCCATGACGGGATTCCTGTCTCGGCGGGCGGGGTTCAGGCGGTCCGGCTGAGGTAGCCGGCGGCGACGTCGACGAAGGAGTCGTGGGCGACCTTCGCGGCCTCCCGGGCGGCGGTCAGGTCCTCGGTGCTGGTGTACGCGTCGCGCAGCGCGTACGTCCGCGCGATCATCTCGTCGGCCGCGGCGCGCACCGCGTGGTCCTCGATGAGCACCCGCAGCGCGACCAGCGGGCGGGTGACGGCGGACCGGGTCATGTGGCTCTCGCCGCGCAGGGCCTTGATCCGCTCGGGGCCGGCCTGCGTGAGGACGGCGTCGCCGCGCATCCACATCGCCCGGCGGTGGTCGCTGGCGGCGCAGGCGAGCGCGGTGACGGCCTCCAGGCGGTCACGGCGGATCGCCTCGCCATGGGTGACGCGGACGGTCCGTTCGGCGGCGCGTTCCTGGAAGCGTCCGCTGACGATCGAGCCGAGCAGGGTGCCGAGGATGGCGAGTGCGGCGGTGACGAGGGTGACTAACACGGTGGATTCCTCCCCTGTATGAACTTCAATACACGTATTGAAGTTCATACAGGGGAGGAGGCGCAAGGGGGCCGCTCATGATCCCTTTTTCAAGGCTGTGAGCTGCGCGTTTCCCGCCTGCGGGAACCGTGTGCGCGTATCTGACCTACGCGTCCCGTGCGCGGGACGCGTACGGCGCCCTCAGCACACGAGAACGGCGCCGCGTCCCTGTCGAAGGAGGCGCGAATGGGACTGGACGACAAGATGCGGCGGCGGAGGGCGTGACCTGAGACCGGGCCGTGCCGGGACGCCCGGCCGGGCGGCGGTCAAGGGGTTCACGCGTCGCGTTGTACGCACTCCGCCGGTCAATTTGGCATGCGCATGTAACAAATGAGTCACGGTGAGAGTGCTTCGGGCTGCTCCGTGGAGACGCTCGCAGGTGTCGGCAGGACCCTCTGCCTGTCGACACCCCGGCAGATTCCGGTGGTGTTCGCCGGGCACCCCGGCGGCGCGCTACGCCGGACCACACACCACGGAGGTCCTACGTTGCAGACCAGCAGGCGCCGCGGCGCCGTCCGCGCGCTCCTCACGGGGGGCCTGGCTCTCGGCCTTGTGTCCGTCACCACCGCTACGGCTCGGGCGGCCGAACCCGCCACAAACGCAGCTTCGTACGCTGCCGCCCAAGCCGCTGCGGACGCGGGCTGCTCCGGATCGGTGTCGATCTACGGAGCGCTGGCCGACGGCCGTCTGACCTACTCCCAGATCGATCCCTCGAGCGGTGACCGGCTCAAGACACTGGTGGGACCCGACCTCGGCTTCGTCCCGAAGGCCATGGCGACACTGAACTTCAACACGGTGTTGGCCACCGACAGTGCGGGCACGCTGTACCGGATCGACGTGAAGACCAACAACCTCTCGCTCGCCCTGTTGAGTTCGCCGGTGCAGATCGGCACCGGCTGGACGCACGACAAGCTCGTGTACGACGGACACGGCCACCTGTACGGGACCGCCGGCGGCATGCTGATCCAGTACCTGGTCTCCCAGCCCAAGCCGACCGGACCCGAACACATCGGCCAGCGCCGCGAGATTGGCACCGGCTTCGTCCTGAAAACCCTCACCTCCACGGGTGACGACCGGCTCCTCGCGAACACCGCGGACGGGCGGCTCGTCGAGTACCGGATCGACAGCGCGGGCGCCTGGTCGAGCAACCTGCTGGCGTCAGCCAACTGGTCGGGCTTCGAGAATCTGGTCTCCCCCGGCGGCGGCCTCTACTACGGCGTGACATCGGCCGGCGGCATGTACTGGTACCAGGACGCGAATCCCACCGACGGCTCCGGAAGCGACATCGTCTACCACAACGACGACCCGGTCGACACGTCCGGCTGGACCCAGATCCTGCTGTCCGCCGAGGCGGAGACCGCCACCTGCGTGGGCAACGACTACGCCTACGTGCTGCCCCAGTCCGCGGTTCCCCGCAGCGAGCTGGACGACCCTCACCACGACTACGCGGCCATCGACATCCAGGTCCCGATCGGCACACCGGTGTACGCGGTCACGCGCGGCACCGTCGGCTACATCGACGGCGGCTTCGGCAACGGCATCACCTTGACGAGCGCCGACGGCACGACGTACATCTACGGCCACCTCGACTCGCGGGGGGTTGCCGCAGGGGCCACAGTGACACCCGGCCAGTACCTCGGGGAATCCGGGAACACGGGACAGTCCACCGGCCCGCACCTCCACTTCGAGATCCGGATCGGCGGCGTGAAGCACTGCCCGCAGCCGCTGCTTCTCGCTCTGTACGACGACGTGACACCTCCGGCGCCGATCAGCCTCCCCACCAGCGGCTGTTCCTACTGACTGCCTGACAGGCCGCCCCTGGTGCCGTGGGGAACTCCGTTTCCCCTCTAGGGGAACGATGAACACGCACGAGCGGCGCTGCACCAGTGGGTGCAGCGCCGCCGGGATGAGCCATGGGTCAGGACACGGCCTTGAGGTTCTGTCGGCGCTTGGTGTCCTCGCGCTGCCGGCGCTTCTCGGCGAGCTGGTCCTGGTAGGCCGTGACGGCCTGGCGGTACTGCTCCACGAAGCTGGAGGAGTTCAGGCGCTGGCTCTTCGGCATCGTCTTGACCGCCGCCACGGCGTCCTCGGGGGAGAGGTAGCCAGCCACCATCGGGTTGAGCTGGTAGACGCCAGCCCGCTGCTTCTTCACCAGCTGCGCCAGGTCGAGGTCTCGCAGAGCCGCGTTCACTGAGGCCCGGCTCAACCCGAGCATCTGCGCGAGAGTGATTTGATCAACCTCGATCCGGCCGCCCGGCTCGCTGTGGGCGCGCATCTTCAGCAGCACGCGGTAGGCCGCGGGCAGCAGGTCCAGGTCGGCGACGATCCCTTCCGCGTTCACCGCGGCGAAATGCAGACCACTCACTGTTCGGCCCCCCTCTTCTGCTGCGCCCGCTCCTGGCGGCGTTCAGCACGCATCTTCGCCCGTTCCTCGCGCATCTGTTCAATCTCCTGACGCATCCGCTCCAGCGAGGGGAAGCGCACCAGGTCGGGCAGCGCCTCATCCGACCGGATCTTCGCGATGGTCTCGTGCTGGTCGACCCGGACGTACCGCGCCTCTGTGGTCTCCGTACCCGGAATGAACTCGGCAACCCGGTAGGAGTAAGGCGGGTTGAACTGGTAGACACCGCGCTTCACCCGGAACACGATCCCGTGCGACATGACGTCGTGCAACGCCTCGTTCACCTTGGTGCGCGCCACGTCCAGGACGATCGCCATCTCGTCCTGGGTCAGGGAGATGCGCCCGCCGGCCTTCTGGCACGCGATCATCAGCAGAATCAGCCGCAGCGGCAAGGCCTCGCGGAAGAACTGCGCGATGACCAGGAAGAACTCCAGGCTGTCCATGGAGAAGGCGTTCGGCTCATCGACCGGCCCGTAGAACTCCAGCGGCTTCCGCTCGCTATCCAGCGTGAGCTTGCGGCCGGGGTAGGCCCGGGCTACCTCATCCAAGTCCTTGACGGGCCGCAGCGGCTGATTCCAGGCGTCGGACGGATCCCCCAGCGGCAGCTTCGGCTGCGGCGCCCCACGGGGGCTTGTACGGCGGCGCTGCGGCTCTGTCGACACGAGGCTGCTCTCCAAGCTGTTGATCTCTGCGACGCGAAGCAGTATGTCACCTGCGCTTGACATGCATGTCGCGCCGACACGACATGCCGAACAAGTTGTGTCCCCCCTGGAGGGACAGATCTCCCCCCCTGTCCACCGGACGGACCGGCCCGGGACACATCCGTCCCTACATGTCGCCTCCACTTGACACGCTGCAGGGAGGGGTGTCGCTTCCAGTTGACATCGAGACATCGTTATGCCCCCTCAGCCGGGACACATCGACCGTGATGTGTCCCCTCAGTCGGTACAGATCTCCAGATCCGCAACGCTCTGACCTGCGGTTTCTTGATCTCGCCTTATATCAGTGGTTGAGGTCACGGTGACCGCGCAGGTCTTGCGACCCCTGCCCCTCGACACGTGCCGCTCCCCGCCCAGTCGCCAGCGCCGCCAACCAACACGCCCATCCCAGGTCTGCCCACCCTCAGCGACCTCGCGCTTCCGAGCCGACCCATTTTGGTTTTTGGAATTCTTCCGGGATTCCTCCCCGACAATCCCAAGTACTTACTCCTTCACTGTGCTTAATCAACCGCACCGCAACCGCACGCCCTTTTTCTATTCATGCTGAGCTACATCAGTGAAGTATTCTCGCAACGCATTTTGCCTGCCGGGAGGTGGTGTATCACCTCTCCAGTCTTAAGCTAGCCTCTCTCTTTGAAGCAACCCCCCGGTCCTCTCGCCTCACCCCTCCCCTATCTCTGTTCGACCCCTCACCCTGCCTCAACTGCCTGTCACCTCCCCCTCCTCTTGCTGCTGCTGGGACCGCAGGCCCGTGGGCGTGCCGCGCGGAGCGTGGCACGCGTTACCCGCACGGGGAGTTGGGCCCGCACCCTGACGCTGCTGCTGCGTCTTTGGTGGCTGGAGCGCAGCGGAGGCCACCGGGCGGCCGGAGGCCGGCCCCGGCCCGCAACGCGGGCCGCCCGCCCTGCGGTTGGCGGTGGGCGCGGAGCGCGTGCCGCCTGGTGGTGACCGAAGCGAACCGCCTCCGCTCACGCGGAGCGGGAGCGGCCGGGGAGCGAAGCGACCCGGCTCGCTGCTACGGGCGCAGCCCGTAGGGACCACCCGTGGCGCACCGTTCCGGCA